>JANPMU010000119.1:0-11330 GCA_031427095.1 Sphingomonas sp. | reverse complement strand
CCCGCCGGCACCCTGGATAAGGTGATTGTTGGTCACAATATAGCCGTCGGCCGAAATGATGAAGCCCGACCCGAGCGACCCGGCTTCGCGGGTCTGCGGCTGGGTCCGGCCACCGCCCTGCGGAGCGCCCGGTGGAGCGCTTTGGCCACCCGGACCGCCGAAGCGACGGAAGAATTCTTCGAACGGATCGCCCTGGGCGCGGACCGGAACCCGCTGCTTGGTCGAAATATTGACCACCGCCGGCTGCAGCCGCGCGGCGAGATCGGCGAAGCTCAGCGGCGCGCCCGGACGCGGCGCCATCGCCGAAGGCGCGTTTTGCGCGACCTGTGCGCCGACCGGTGCGGTGGCGACGGAAAAGACGGTCCCTCCCAGAAGCAGGGCCGCGGTGACCGCATAGGCATAGCGCACGATCGGATACTCCTTCGTCAGCTTCATTCTCTAACCCTTACTTGATCTTCGGTTGCGCCACGACGCTAGGTCAAGCGCATGAACGCCCATTGAACGATGGTTACCGCCCCCGGCCGGAAAATTCCTTCAGATATTCATTCTGCGGCGACATGATGATCGTGGTCGGCGCCGGCTTGTCACCCCCGTCGCCGATGAAGGTCGTCTGGTACGACTGCATCGCGCGATAGAATTCATAGAAATCGGCGTCCTTGCCAAAGCTCGCGGCATAGGTCCGCGAGGCCTGGGCGTCGGCCTCCGCGCGAATGATCTGCGCCGACTTGGCCCCTTGCGCGCGGATCGACCGCGCTTCTTGTTCGCGCGCGCTGCGCATCCGGTCATAGGCCGATTGCAGCGGCGTGCCGTCGGGCAGATCGGCCTTCTTGATCCGGACGTCGATGATTTGCGCGCCATATTGCCGCGCCACCCGGTCGAGGCCGTTGCGGACATTTTCCATCACGCCGCGCCGTTCGGGGCTGAGCAGCGAGGCAAAACTGCGCTTGCCCAGCTCGTTGCGAAGCTCGGACCCGAGGATCGGGCGCAGCGCGTCGCTGACCCGGTCGGAACTGCGGGCACGAATATACATGCGCAGCGGATCGACGATCCGGTAGCGCGCGAAGGCGTCGACCTCGAGCCGCAACTGGTCGGTGCTGAGCACCTGCTGGCGCTCCATGTCGACCGACAGCACGCGCTTGTCGATCCACACGAAGCTTTCGGCGAACGGAATCCGCGCGGCGAGTCCGGCGCCGGCGCTGCCGAACTCCCGGCCGGGGATATAGCGATTGACGATCCTCACCGGCTTGCCAAAGCGCACGACGATCCCCTGGCGGGTTTCGGGAACAATCGCGACGCTGCTCAGCAGGGTCAGCAACAGCGCGAAGGCGAGAAACGCGCTGAGCATCGGGTGGCGGCGGATGAACATGCTCATCGGGCGGCTCCCGCCTGGGCGCGGCGCTGGACTTCGGGCAGCGCCAGATACGGGGTCACGCCGGGCGCTTCGACAATCGTCTTGTCGACGCCTGCCAGCACGCGCTCCATCGTTTCATAATACATCCGGCGGCGCGTCACGACCGGGGCGAGGCGGTATTGCTCATAAACCTTGTCGAACGAGGTGGCGTCGCCCTGGGCCTTGGCGGTGAGTTGCAGCGCATAGGCCCGCGCGTCGTTGACATAGGATTGCGCCTGCTGCTGCGCGGCGGTGACGTCCTTGAACGCGGCATTGACCGCGGACGGCGGATCGGCCTGTTTGATCGCAACACCCTGGATCAGCACGCCCGCGCGATAGCCGTCGAGCACCTTCTGCATCGTGTCGCCGACCTGCGCCTCGATCGCGCCGCGCTTCTCGCCGATCGCGTCATTGAGGGTCACACCGCTGATCACCGCGCGCATCGCGCTCTCGCCGACTTCGCGGATCGTCTCGTCGGGCTGGGCCAGCTCGAACATGTATAATTCGGGATCGCGGATATTCCAGCGCACCGAATAAGCGATGTCGATGATGTTCTGGTCGCCGGTCAGCATCAGCGTTTCGGACTGCGCCGAGCCCAGATCGATGGTGCGGATATTTTCGACATCGATCTTCTGAACCCGATCGAACGGGGCGGGCAGGGTCAACCCGACACCCGGCCCAAGCGTGTGGCTGTAGCGGCCAAGCCGGGTGACCACCCCGCGCTCTTCGGGCGCGACCAGATGCATCGTCGTGAACACCAGCCACAAGGCGACAAGGCCGAACAATACCCACAGGAAGAAGGAGCGGCTGGGGACGGGCCGAACGCCGTCACCGCCACCGCCATTGCCGCCGAACCGGGCACGCCCCTTGCGCAAAAACTCATCGAGCGAGGTGACGTTGCCGAAGGTCGGGCCGTCGGGTTTGCGGCGGCGCGGTGGTTCATTCCACGGGCCGCCCTTCCCGTCATTGCCACCACCGTGCGGCGGCTCGTCGCCTCCGCTTGGACCCCATGGTCCCTTGCTGTCACTGAACAGAGCGCGCGCGCGCGCCCCAAACCCGGGAAAAATGATCATGATCTCATAATAGGGTGGCGCGCGGCGAAAAACAGTGCCGCTGATCGAAAAGCCGCTTATTGGCGCGGCGCATGGCCCACGACGACCGACTTGAAGCGCTCATCGCCCACCCCGACGCCGCGCGGATCCGCTCGAGCAAGCTGGTGGGGACGATCGCCGCGCTGGTCGCCGACGCCAGCGGCCTCGGCTCCGACGAGCGTGCCGCGCTCGAGGAGCGACTCAAGGCGGCGGCGCTGGCGATACCGGGCGTTGAGCGGGTGCGCGTCGCGCTGAGCGTGTCGCGCGCCGAGCGGCGGGTCGTCGCGGTCGGATCGGGCAAGGGCGGGGTCGGCAAGTCGACCCTCGCCGCCAACCTCGCAGTCGCGCTGGCGCGGATGGGCAAGCGCGTCGGGATGATCGACGCCGACATTTACGGGCCATCGCAGCCGACCCTGCTCAATGCGCACGAGCGGCCGATGGCGGAGAAGCAGAAACTGATCCCGGTCGAAGGACATGGCGTGCGGCTGCTGTCGATCGGCCAGCTCGTTCCCGCCGGCCAGGCGCTGGCGTGGCGCGGACCGATGGCGTCGAAGGCGTTGGCCCAACTCATCGAAGGCGAGTGGGGCGACACCGAGATTTTGCTGGTCGACCTGCCGCCGGGAACGGGCGACGTGCAATTGTCGCTGGTCCAGCAGGCGCGGCCCGACGGAGCGGTGATCGTGTCGACCCCGCAGGACCTCGCGCTGATCGACGCGACGCGGGCGATCGACCTGTTCGGCAAGACCGGGGTGCCGATCCTCGGGCTGATCGAGAATATGGCGGGCTATGCCTGCCCGCATTGCGGCGAAACCTCCGACCCGTTCGGCAGCGGGGGTGCGGAAGCCGCAGCCAGGGCGATGGACATTGCTTTCCTTGGGCGCCTGCCATTGTCCGCCAGCCTGCGCGCCGCGTCGGACGCCGGCACGCCGCCCGCCGCCGACGAAGGCCCCGCCGCCGATGCATTCGCCGCAATCGCCCTCAAACTGCTCGACGCGCTGGATACTCAGCCGCGCTCAAGCATTGGGACTTGAGCAAAGGGAGACGATCGATGCCGCTGACCAGCAACGAGGATATCGCCGACCTGCTCTCGAACGCGAAGACGATCGCTGTGGTCGGCGCCTCGGACCGCCCCGACCGGCCCTCCTACGGCGTAATGAAATATCTCCAGGACCACGGCTATCGAGTCATCCCGGTCAATCCGCAGATCACCGGCGAGCATGTCCACGGCGAATTTATCTGGCGCGAACTGGCCCAGATCGGCGAGCCGATCGACATCGTCGACATCTTCCGCAAGTCCGAGGACGCCGGCGAGATCGTCGATCAGGCGATCGCGGTCGGCGCCAAAGCGGTGTGGATGCAGCTTGGCGTGATCGATCACGAAGCCGCCGCGCGAGCCGAAACCGCAGGGCTCAAGGTGGTCATCGACCGCTGTCCGAAAATCGAGATCGCGCGGCTCGGGCTTGCACGGAAAGACGCCATTTCAAAGGATTGACTTGCGACCGTTTGGGGTAGAGCTTCCCGAGTCATTCTCAGCCGGACTCCGGCTGACCGTGATGAATTGGGGTTCGACACTTATTCGCGGAGGTTCTCATGAACAAGACAGTCTCGCGTCTCGCGCTGGTTTCGGCCGCGACTTTGATGATCGGAAGCCCGGCCCTCGCCGGCCATAGATGGAGCACCTATCACTGGATAAAGGGCAGCGCTCAACTCGTCGTTCCTGTCGGCGACAATGTCAGTTCGAAATGGGACACTTATCTGGTCAGCGCAATTAATGGCGACGCGAATGGCCAAGGCTGGAATGCTTCGACCAAGATCGAAGCGCCGATCGAGCCGGGACAGACCAACCCCAAGAACTGCAGGGCCGTCGCCGGACGTATCGAGGTTTGCAGCGCCTCCTATGGCCGCAACGGATGGCTCGGCTTGGCCTCGATCTGGCTATCGAATGGCCATATCAGCCAGGGCACCACCAAGCTCAACGATAGCTATTTCGACACTGCTTCGTACAACAAGCCCGAGTGGCGGCGGATGGTGACCTGCCAGGAAATCGGCCACGATTATGGCCTCGGTCACGTCAACGAGGTGTTCGATGATCCGAACACCGGGTCGTGCATGGACTACACCAACAATCCTCTCGGTCCGCCGACCAACGAATATATCAATCAGCACGACAAGGATGAGCTCGACACCATCTATAACCATGCTGAGTTGGCCTCGACCAACTTCGCGGTAAGGTCGGTCGGTCAGGCGGCGACCCCGCAAGCGTCGGCCAGTGCGTCGGAAAGCGGCAACGGCCCGGCGGATTGGGGCCGAGCGATCGGCTATGATGGCGCCGGACGCCCGGACATGTTCGAGCTTAATCTCGGCGGTGGCCGCAAGAAGATCACCCATGTCTTCTGGGCAATCGGCGAGGGTCCGGGCGCCTCGCAATAATAAGGCGAGGTTGCTGACCCTGCCTTCCGCGCGGCGCGAAGGGTCAGCCGCTGGCGACAATCATTTCAGGAATGAGGATTGTCGGCGAGTCGATCCCGCGGCGCAAGATGAGGTCGCTCGCCGGCTCCATCGTCGCGAACATGTCGAGCAGATTTGAAGCGATCGTGATCTCCGCGACCGGCGCCCCGATCGCGCCGTTGGTCACCAGGAAACCCGATGCCCCGCGGCTGTAATCGCCGGTCACCCCATTGACCCCCTGCCCGATCAATTCGGTGATCAGGATCGCGCTCGGAAAAGCCGCGAGCAATTCCTCGCGGCTGCGCTGGCCGGGCTGGAGAAACACATTGCTCGGTCCGGCCCCCGGCGCTCCGCCAACCCCGCGCACCGCATGACCGGTCGGAGCAATGCCGAGTTGCCGCGCCGCCGCGCTGTCGGCGAGCCAGGTTTTCAGCACGCCGTCGGCGACAAGATCACTCGGGCTCACCGGCAGCCCCTCACCATCGAACGGCCGCGAGCGAAGCCCGCGCCTGCGCAACGGATCGTCGTGGATCGTCACGCCGCGCGCAAAAATCTGTTCGCCAAGCTTGCCCTGCAGGAAGCTCGCCTTGCGCGCCACCGAAGCGCCGTTGATCGCCGCGATGAAGTGCCCGAGCAAGGATGCCGCGACGCGCGGGTCGAACAGGATCACCGTGCGCCCCGGCGTCGGCTTGACCGGGTTCAGACGCGCCACCGCCCGCTCGCCGGCGCGGCGGCCGATGGCGGCGGCATTTTCAAGATCTTCGGCGTGGCGCACGGTGTGATAGGCATAATCGCGCTGCATCCCCGCGCCTTCTCCGGCGATGACGCTCGCCGAACAGCTATGCCCGGTCGCGCGATAGGCGCCGGCGAACCCGCTGCTGATCGCCAAAGCGACGGTCGAGGCCGAGGCACTCGCGCTCCCGCCGCTCGAATTGCTGACGCCCTTTATCCCCAGAGCGGCGCTCTCGGCCTCAAGCGCGCGGGCGCGCAGGGCCGCCGGATCGGGCTCGACCGGATCGTCATTGTCGAGGTCGACCGGATCACCGCGGAACAGCATTTCGGGCGGAGCAAGTCCGGCGAACGGATCCTCGGGGGCTTCGGCGGCCATCGCCATCGCCCGCTCAACCAGCGCCGCCAGCGCATCGCTCGACAGGTCCGACGAGGCGACGCTCGCCGAGCGCGTGCCGCGGAACAGGCGAAGCCCGATCTCCTCGCCTTCGGACCGCTGGACGTCCTCAAGCTCGCCGAGACGCACCTGCACCCCCGACGAGCGATCACCCACGTAAATGGCATCGGCGGCGTCGGCTCCGGCGCTTCGGGCGCGTTCAACGAGCGATTGGGCGGTTTGGCGGGCTTGGGTGACGCTCAGCATGCCGCGCGCCTAGAGCCTTGGCGGTGATCGGTCAAAAACTTGTCCCCACCACCAGCATCGCGAGAAACACGAGCAGGCCGCACCAGCGGTTCGAGCGGAACAATGCGAGCGCGAGCGCGCCGTCCCTGGGATTGGCCCGAACCATTTGGCTCGCCAACTGAACCGCCGCCGGAGCCAGCGCGACCAGCGCCAGCGGATCAGGCCGCACCGACCATAATGCCATCCCCCACCCGGCCAGCGCGAGCGCATAAAAGATCGCGATCCCGACTGCCGCATGGTCGCCGAGCGCCCTTGCCGACGACTTCACCCCGACCAGCGCATCGTCCTCGATGTCCTGAATGGCGTAGAGCGTGTCATAGCCGATCACCCACGCGACCGACCCCGCGTAGAGCCACAGCGCCGAGGCATCGAGCGACCCTGTCACCGCCGGCCAGCCGACCAGCGCGCCCCAACTGAACACCAGCCCGAGCCAAATCTGGGGCCACCAGGTGATGCGCTTCATGAACGGGTAGACCGCGACCGGCGCAAGGCTCGCCAGCGCAACGATCTGCGCGGTGCGATTGAGCTCGAGCAGCACGGCGAGCCCGACCAGGCCCAACGCACCGACCAGCACCCACGCCGCGCGAACACTGACCCGACCACTCGCCAGCGGTCGCAATCGGGTCCGCTCGACGAGGCGGTCAAGCTCGCGGTCGACAATGTCGTTATAGGCGCAGCCCGCACTGCGCATCGCGAACGCGCCGATCGCGAACAGCAGAAACAATTCCCACCGCCCGCCGACCCCGGCCAGCGCCACACTCCACGCGCACGGCCAGAACAATAGCCAGGTCCCGATCGGCCGGTCGACCCGCATCAGCGACGCGAACGGGCGAAGCGGCGCGGGCAGCGCGCCGATCAGCCCGGTGCGCTCGCTGTCGGGGACGGTGTCGGGGGGGAAACTCATCGGCGGCGGATGCACCACATGTCGCTATGTCACGCAAGTGTCGACCGGCGCGAAACCGGGAATGTCCGCTTTCGACCCTAAGCGGACATTGCAGATGTCAGCATGCTGGTGGCCAACGTTACTCACCGCGACGCCCTTTCTCGCCTGATTGTTCGAGTTGCCAAACGGGCCTATAACCCGCTCGTCAAAGCACAGGACCGCGCCATGTCGCTTGAAGAACTGTCCTTTATTGCGCAGATCGTCTCGGCGCTCGTCGTCGTTGCGGCGATGGTTTTCGTTGGTTTACAGATAAAGCATGCCGCCGCGGCAATTCGCGCTTCCTCATCTCAGGGAGACTCCGAATGCTATACCGAGCTGGCCAAAAGCGTCATCGACAGTGCGGATTTCGCGCGCATTTGGCAAGTTGGACTTGCTGACCCGAAGGCATTGAAGGATGACGAATGGGTGCGCTTCGTCGCCTACGCCAATTCGCTATTTCGGCTCTACGAATCCTCTCGGGTGCAGTGGCTGAACGGACGGCTCGACAGCGACCAGTGGTGGGCGGTTGAACATCAGGTCGCCGATTTTTGGCAGTTGCCGGGTTTACAGGCCGCCTGGATGGCGCGGGGGCACGGGTTTTCAAGCGAGTTCCGCCAGTGGTTCGATAATTATCGGCCCCAGAGCAGCACAGTTCCTTATGTCCGGGGATAGGTGCCGCCAGGAGGGGTCCATTCTCCACCCATAACGGACATTGCGAGCAAGACCATCCCCAACCCTATATAATATATTTTGCTTTCCTACGCGAACCATTTTGGTTAGTTTGATTGGAATGAGCGACCACGCCCGACAATTTGCCGTTCCCCTGCGCAGGCGGGGGCCCGGACCCGCGCAGCGCCATGGCGGCGTTGGCGGGCTGACCAACTGCCTTCGCAGAGGAACAACGCTGCTTTTGCGCACCGGAAGGACGCAAAGGTCGCACCTACGTAGTGCGACTTTTGCGACCTTTCGGCTCGCTCAAGACAGGCCTTTCGGCTAAGTCCTAATAATGCCCGCCACCCCCGCCTGGCCGCCACGATCGCTCCCGCGCCTGTTCGTTCGCTCGGCGCTGGGCGCGGGCGCGCGGGTCGAGCTCGACGCCGCCCAGGCCAATTATCTCGGCAATGTGCTGCGCTTGAAGCACGGCGGCGACGTCCTGCTGTTCGACGGGCAGCACGGCGAATGGCTCGCGACGATCGCCGAGGTCGGCAAGAAGCGCATGACGCTGGCCGTGACCGCGCAGACCCGTCCGCCCGAAGCCATCCCCGACCTGTGGCTCGCCTTCGCCCCGGTCAAGCGCGCGCGAATCGACTGGCTGATCGAAAAGGCGACCGAGCTCGGGGTCGCGCGGCTGATCCCGGTGACCACCCAAAGGACGATCGTCGAGCGGATGAATTTCGACCGCTTGAACGCGCACATTGTCGAAGCCGCCGAGCAATGCGGACGGTCGATGCTTCCCATATTGTCCGAGCCGATCAAGCTCGGCGCGTTCCTCATATCTTCCGGACGCACGCTTTATTTCGCCGACGAAACCGGCGGCGAGCCGGTCGCCAGCGCCTTTGCGTCCGGCCCCGCGACCATCCTGATCGGCCCCGAAGGCGGCTTCACACCCGAAGAGCGCGATCAGATCCGCGCGGCGCCAAACGCCCGGCCGATCAGCCTCGGCCCGCGCATTCTGCGCGCCGAAACCGCCGCGCTGGCCGCCATCGCGGCGTGGATGGCGCTCAGCGGGGACTGGCGCTAGGGCCGCGCAGCCATGACCACGCGAACCGACACCAGCGAAAGCCCGCTCATCGAGAGCCGCGACGATTTGATTGCGGTCTTTTCCGGAGGCGAGAAGCCGCGCGAAAAATGGCTGATCGGCACCGAGCATGAAAAATTCGTCTATCGCACCGCCGACCACCGCGCGCCGTCCTATGACGAGCCCGGCGGGATCCGCGACCTGCTCCTCGGGCTGACCGAATATGGCTGGCGCCCGGTCGAGGAAGCCGGCCCCGATGGCCGGAACAACGTCATTGCGCTGGCCGGAGCCGACGGCACCATCAGCCTCGAGCCGGCGGGCCAGCTCGAACTGTCCGGCGCCGCGCTCGCCAATGTGCATTTGACCTGCGCCGAAGCGGCCCGCCACCTCGCGCAGGTCAAGGCGGTCGGCGATCGCCTCGGACTCGGCTTCCTCGGGCTCGGAATGTGGCCCGACAAGCGCCGCGACGAATTGCCGGTGATGCCCAAGGGACGCTACCAGATCATGCTCGACCATATGCCGCGCGTCGGCAATCTCGGGCTCGACATGATGCTTCGCACATGTACCATACAGGTTAATCTGGATTATTCTTCAGAAGCCGACATGGTGAAGAAATTCCGCGTCGGCCTCGCCCTGCAGCCGGTCGCGACCGCATTGTTCGCCCATTCGCCGCTGACCGAGGGCCAGCCCAACGGCTACCAGAGCTTCCGCAGCCATATCTGGGAAGACACCGACCCGCACCGCACCGGGATGCTCCCGTTCGTGTTCGAGGACGGCTTCGGCTATGAGCGCTACTGCGATTATGCGCTCGACGTGCCGATGTATTTCGTCTTCCGCGACGGCCGCTACATCGACGCCGCCGGGCAGAGCTTTCGCGCTTTCCTGCGCGGCGAGCTTCCCGCGCTCCCCGGCGAAAAGCCGCGGCTGAGCGATTTCGTTGACCATCTGTCGACCGCCTTCCCCGAAGTGCGCCTCAAGAGCTTTCTCGAAATGCGCGGCGCCGACGGCGGGCGCTGGGGACGAATTTGCGCGCTCCCCGCTTTGTGGGTCGGATTGCTCTATGACGACGGCGCGCTCGACGCGGCGTGGGACCGGGTCAGGCATTGGACGATAGCCGAGCGCGAGGCGCTTCGCCACGCCGTCCCGCGTGACGCGCTCGCCACCCCCGTGCCCGGCGGCGGAACCGTCCGCGACCTCGCCCGCGAGGTGATCGATATTGCTTCGGCCGGCCTCAACGCGCGCGCCAGGCTTAATTCGGCAGGCGACAATGAGGGCGGTTTCCTCGATCCGTTGCGCGAAGTCGTGGCCAGCGGGATGACCCCCGCCGACCGCTTGCTCGAACGCTTCCACGGCGAGTGGAACGGCGATGTCTCGCACATCTACCAGGACATGAGCTTCTGAAAGGCCCGCCGATGCCCAGGCGCCGAACGCTTTATCCGCCGATCAAGCCCTATGCATCGGGCATGCTCGATGTCGGCGACGGCCATGTGCTTTACTGGGAGCGATGCGGCACGCCGGGCGCCAAGCCCGCGCTATTCCTTCATGGTGGCCCCGGCGCGGGGATCAGCCCCAACCATCGCCGCCAGTTCGATCCGGCGCGCTATGATGTGCTGTTGTTCGATCAGCGCGGTGCCGGGAAATCGACGCCGCACGCGGGGCTGGAGGCCAATACGACCTGGCATTTGGTCGAGGATATCGAGCGGCTGCGCGAGCAGTGCGGGGTCGATCAATGGCTGGTATTCGGCGGCAGCTGGGGATCGACGCTGAGCCTCGCTTATGCGCAGGCCCATCCCCAGCGTGTCACCGGACTGATCCTGCGCGGCATCTTCCTGTTCGGCCAGAGCGAGCTTGATTGGCTGTACCGCTACGGCGCGTCCGAACTGTTCCCCGAGGGCTGGGACGATTTCCTGTCAATTGTATCGCCGGACGAGCGCGGCGAATTGGTCGAGGCTTATCGTCGGCGGCTGACTGCCAAGGACCAGCCCACCAGGCTTCGCGCCGCCAAGGCGTGGAGCAGGTGGGAAGGATTGACCGTGACGCTGCTGCCCGACGAGGCGATGCTCACGGAATTCACCGCCGACGATCATGCCATCGCCATCGCCCGGATCGAGAATCATTATATGGCGAACAAGGGCTGGCTCGACGACGGTCAGTTGCTGCGCGGCGCGGACAAGCTGCGCGGGATCCCCGGCGTGATCGTCCAGGGGCGGCACGATTGCTGCACCCCGCCGCGCGCGGCGTGGGAGTTGAAAAAGGCGTGGCCCGAAGTCGAACTCGAGATCGTCCCGGACGGTGGCCATTTGTACAGCGAGCCCGGCGTGCTCGACGGC
>JANPMU010000118.1:0-18611 GCA_031427095.1 Sphingomonas sp. | reverse complement strand
TGGATGCCCGACGAGGATTCGAACCTCGATTGACGGAGTCAGAGTCCGTAGTCTTACCATTAGACGATCGGGCAGCGCTGCGTCGGCCAAGTAGAAACCGGCGTCCGCCCTGTCAACGGCGCGGGGCACGACCGCGTCTCGCGAACAGCCGTTCGGGGACCACGCGTGTCCGCCGCGCCCACGGGAACCTCAACGCACGGGCGCGCCTTGCCCCGGCCTGCCATATGCGGTTAAACTCGGCTTAAGTCAGTCGTTCGCGACCCCGCAGGCGACCAAGGATAGAATGGGCCAGTCATGGCGCAAGGCGTCGCCGTCACGCCGTCACCCCCAGCGACGGGGGGTGCGGTCGATGTTTTAACACCCGTCCGCCGCCGGGGCGCGCGCCACACTTATGGCGCGCTTGACCTCGGCACCAACAATTGCCGCTTGCTGATCGCCCGCCCGGTCGACGGCGGCTTTACCGTGGTCGACGCTTTCTCGCGCATCGTCCGGCTGGGCGAGGGCTTGTCCGCCTCTGGCCGCTTGTCGGACGAGGCGATGGATCGCGCGGTCGGGGCGCTGTCGGTGTGTGCCGACAAGCTTCGCCGCCGCAACGTCAGCCTCGCCCGCTCGGTCGCGACCGAGGCCTGCCGCCGCGCCGCCAACGGCCAGGAATTCACCGACCGGGTTCGTCGCGAAACCGGGCTGGTGCTCGAAATCATCCCACCACAGGAAGAAGCGCGGCTCGCGGTGCTCGGTTGCCACAAATTACTCGAACCGGGTGATGGCCCGGCGCTGATCTTCGACATCGGTGGCGGATCGACCGAGCTCGTCCTGGTCGAACAAGGCGAGGACGCCCCGACCATCCGCTGCTGGTGGAGCGCGCCATGGGGGGTCGTCTCGCTGACCGAGAGTGAGGGTCGCGCCGCGATCGAGGGCAAGGACCGGCTCGCGGCCTATGGTCGAATGCGTGAGCGCGCACGCCATGCTTTCGCCCGCTTCGCCGACATGATCCCGCGCGATGCGCCCAACATCCGCCTGCTTGGGACCAGCGGCACCGTGACCACGCTCGCCAGCGTCCATCTCGCGCTGCCCAGCTATGATCGCAAGGCGGTCGACGGGCTTCACCTTCCGGTCGAGGCGATGCGGCGGATCAGCAGCATGATCGCCGGGATGGATCTTGCCGAGCGTTCGGCGCTGCCGTGCATCGGCAGCGAACGTGCCGATATGGTCGTTGCCGGATGCGCCATCCTCGAAGCGATCCTTGACATCTGGCCGGCCCGGCAATTGGGCGTCGCCGACCGCGGCATCCGCGAAGGCATATTGCGCTCGCTGATGGCGCAGGACGGCCACGAATTGTGAGGCGCGCGACCGTATTGTCCCTCTCCTCTTTTTCAAGGGGAGGAGTTTCACTGTGAGCCGCGGCGGGACCGGGCCGCGCCAGCGGGTCAAGACCGGACGCGGGCGCACTGCGTCCTCGAACCGTTGGCTCGAACGCCAGTTGAACGACCCTTATGTCCGCCGCGCCAAGGCCGACGGCTATCGCAGCCGCGCGGCCTATAAATTGCTCGAGCTCGACGAGCGTTTCGCTTTGCTCAAGGGGGTCAGGAGCGTGATCGACCTCGGCATCGCCCCGGGCGGGTGGAGCCAGGTCGTCCGGCGGATTGCACCAAAAGCGCGGATTGCGGGAATCGACCTGCTCCCGACCGACCCGATCGAAGGGGTGACCATCCTCGAAATGGATTTCATGGACGACAAAGCGCCCGGGCTGCTGCGCGACGCGCTCGGCGGCCCCGCCGACCTTGTCCTGTCGGACATGGCCGCCAACACCGTCGGCCATCCCCAGACCGATCATTTGCGCACCATGGGGCTGGTCGAAACCGGGCTCGCCTTCGCAGTCGAGATGCTGAAGCCCGGCGGCGCGTTCGTCGCCAAGGTGCTCGCCGGCGGCGCCGACAGCAACCTCGTCGCCGAACTCAAGCGCCACTTCACCACAGTCAAACACGCCAAACCCCCCGCCAGCCGCAAGGATTCGTCCGAATGGTACGTGGTGGCGCAGGGCTTCAAGGGGCGCGAGGAGAGCTCCTAGCTCCGCGCCCTTGCGTCGGCGATGGCTTTCTTGAGCCCGTCATAGCCGATCGCGGCGTTGATCACCCGGTCGCCGATCACGAACAACGGCGTGCCGGTCGCGCCGAGCTGGCCGGCGAGCTCGAAGTTGCGCTTGATCTCGGCTTCATATTCGGGAATTTCGGGCGGAGTCGGGGCGATCCCGGCAGCCTTGGCGGCGATCGCCAGAGTTTCGGGCGAGGGGCGTCCGGCGGCGTAGAGCGTATCGTGGAAGATCGCGAAACGCCCCGCCTTCGATGCCGCCAGCGCGAGCCGCGCGCCCGCCACGCTGTCCGGCCCGAGGATCGGCAATTCGCGGAAAACCACGCGCAAGCCCTTATCTTCGGATAATAATCGATCGATGTGCGGAAGGCTGGCGCGGCAGTAACCGCAGGCATAATCGTAAAATTCAACCATCGTCACGTCGGGCTTGGCCGAGCCCTTCCACGACGATGCGAACGGGGTTTCGAGCGCCATCTTGTTGGCCGCGATGGTCGGCGCATATTGGCGGTCGCGCAGCCGGTCGGCGCTTTCGACCAAAATTTCCGGGTGGCGGGTCAGCGCGCTTCGGACCAGCGCATCGCCATAGCCCGAGCGGCTCGCTGCCATCATCCCGCCGCCGACCAGAATTGCGCCGATCACGCCGCCCCCGATCGCCGCGAGCCACGTCGATCCCCCTGTTTGGCTCACTTCTTCTTGTCCTTCTTGATCTCGGCCTTGGAAACCATCGCTATGTCCTGCGCGCGAATCCAATAGGGGTCGGTGCGGGGGATGCCAAGCATCGCCACTTCCGCGCTGGCGAGGGCAAGCTTGGGATTGCCCTCGAGATTATTGCGCTCGGCGGTGGCCAGCGCGGCGCGCCCGGTGTCGCCTTCATATTCATAGACGATGCCGAGCTGGTACCAGGCGAAGGGATTGTCATTGTCGCGATTGACCGCAGTTTTCAGGACCGCTTTGGCCTCGGCATAATTGGCGCTGTTCTCGGTCGCGATCAGCGCATGGCCGAGCATCGCCGCGATCATCGGCTGGTCGGGTGCTTCCTTGACCGCCGCGCGCAAGGGCACCAGCGCATCGCTCGGCTTGCCCGATTCAAGCAGGATCTGGCCCTTCAATTCGAGGAAGAAGGGGTCGCGCGGGGCGGTCGCGAGCAGCGTGTCGGCTTCCTGCAGCGCTTTGTCGCGATAGGCGCCCAGGTGATAGGCATAAGCGCGGGCATAATGCGCCGGAACGCTCTGGTCGCTCTCGGGATAAACCATGACGGCGCGCTTCGGTTCGACATAGCCGAACAGCTTGGCCTTGACCCGCTGAAAGCGCGCTTCGAGGCCCGGATCGGACTTGTGGTCCCACGCCGGGTCCTTGTGATAAATCTCGGTCAAGGTTGCGATCCGCTCTCCCGACAGCGGGTGAGTGCGGTCGTAACTATCCTTTTGCGGGATCGCGAGGCGGTATTCCTGGTTCTGCAACTTCTTGAAGAATTCGAGCGAGCCTCGTCCGCTGATCCCCGCAGCCGAAAGATATTTCGCGCCGGCCAGGTCGGCCGAGCTTTCCTGCGACCGGGTAAAGGCCAGGTACCGGCCCATCGCGGCCTGTTGTCCGGCGGCCATGATGCCCATCCCGGCTTCGCCCGCACCGGCGGCGATCGCGGCCGCGCCGAGGACCAGCGACAGGATCGAGATTCCGGTCGCTTCCTTCGCGCCTTCGCTCGAGCGGATGACATGGCCACCCGCAACATGGCCAAGCTCGTGCGCGATGACGGCCTGGAGTTGGTTGACATTGTCCGCTGCGGTGAGCAGCCCCGACTGAATATAGACCACTTGGCCGCCGGCGACGAAGGCGTTGATTTCGCTGTCATTGAGCAGCACGACCCGGGTGCTGTTGGGGTCGAGCCCGGCGGCGATGATCAGCGGCTTTGAAATGTCCCGGAACAACAGCTCGGTCTCGCTGTCGCGGAGCACCGACTGCGCCGCAGCCGGCTGCGCCATTGCCAGCGCAAGCGTCAGAGCGAGCATGAAGAACCGCGCGAAGCGTGTGAGGCGCGAAGTCATCCCTTGCTGTCCCATCGGGCTGATGAACCCGCGATGAAAGCCGGCCCGGCGCGCGTGCGTCGGGCCGGCCATCGCATCAGCCGAACGTCCGCTGCCACCAGCCATTGCGCGGCTTATCCGGCGAGCTGTCATCTTCGACCAAATCATTGTCGGCGCTTGGCGCTGACGCACGCTGGGCGGGCTCTTTCCTTGCAGCCGGGACCTTGGCCACCGCAGCCTCGACCTCGGCCACCTCGGCCACCTCGGCCTCGGCCACCTCGGCCTCAGCCACTTCGGCCTCGGCCACCGCATCCGTTTTGGGCTTCGCTCGCGAGCGACGCTTGGGCTTTGCGTCCGCTTCCCCGTCCGCTTCCCCATCCACCGGCGCCGCGACTGGAGCGACGCTTACCGGCTGCTCGGTCGGGCTTGCGGCGACCGGCGCATCGACCGCGTTCGGCTTGCGCGCCCGTGGGCGGCGGCGGGTGCCGGGCCTGGTGTCCTCCTCAGACGGTTCGAGCGCGGTGATCGGCTGCTCGAACGATGGCGTGGTTTCGGCCATCGGCGCGCTGTCCGGTCCGACCGCGTCCGATTGCTCGGCCATCGGCACGTCGCTGCCACTGTCGCTGCCACCGTCGCTGCGACGGCCACGACCGCGACCGCCACGGCGACCGCGGCGTGGCCGCGGCGCCTCGCCATCTTCGCCGCTGTCGGGCGTGGCGTGCTGCAGGCGATCGGCTTCGCCGCGCACCTCGTCATCGACCTTCTCGCCATCGGCGGCATCGTCCGCGCCGGACGCATAACCATCTTCGCGCTCGGCCTCGGGCGAACCTTCGCCGCCTTCGCCACCTTCGTCGCGGCGATTGCGACCGCGTCCGCCACGGCGGCGCCGACGACGGCGACGAACTCCATCCTCATCGCGCGGCTCGTCCGAACGCGGTCCGCGATCGTCGCGGTCCGGCTGATCGTCACGATCGTCACGGTCATCGCGATCGTCTTCGACGTCGCTGTCGACGTCATCCACCTCGTCCATGTCGTCCACGTCGAGATCATTGTCGTCGTCGACCATGGGCGCGGCGATTGCACGCACCGGCGCGATCGGCCGAGGACCGCTGCTCTCGACGCTCATCCGCGCGCCTTCGAGCGCTTCTTCGATGACGATGTCGAGGGTCACGCCATAGCGCGTTTCGATCTCGCCAAGCTCTGAACGCTTGCGGTTGAGGACATAGATCGCCGCTTCGCGACCGGCACGGAGCATGATGTGGTCGCCGCGACCGCGCGCCGCCTCGTCCTCGATGATGCGCAAGGCCGACAGCCCGGCCGAGGATGCGGTGCGCATCAGTCCGGTGCCTTCGCAATGCGCGCACGTCTTGGTCGACGCTTCAAGCACGCCGGTGCGCAGGCGCTGGCGGCTCATTTCCAGCAAGCCGAACGATGAGATGCGCCCGACCTGGATCCGCGCCCGGTCGTTCTTGAGCGCGTCCTTCATCACTTTCTCGACTTTGCGGATATGGCCCGACTGTTCCATGTCGATAAAGTCGATCACGACCAGCCCGGCCATGTCGCGCAACCGCAACTGGCGGGCGATTTCCGCCGCCGCTTCGATGTTCGTCGCGAAGGCGGTCTGCTCGATATTATGCTCGCGGGTCGCCCGGCCCGAGTTGATGTCGATCGACACCAGCGCCTCGGTCGGGTTGATCACGAGATAGCCGCCCGACTTCAATTGGACGACCGGTTGGTACATCGCCGACAATTGATCCTCGACGCCATTCTGCTGGAACAGCGCGGTCGATGAATCATGCAGCTTCACCCGGCGGACGTGGCTCGGCATCAGCAGCTTCATATAGCCGCGCGCTGCCTTGTAGCCGTCCTCGCCTTCGACCACGACTTCATCGATCTCGCGGTGATAGAGGTCGCGGATCGCGCGTTTGACCAGGTCGCTGTCGCGATAGACCAGAGCCGGCGCCGAGCTCCCGAGTGTGTTCTCGCGAATCTCGTCCCACAGGCGGGCGAGATAGTCGAAATCGCGCTTGATCTCGGTCTTGGTCCGCGACAAGCCGGCGGTGCGGACGATCAGTCCCATCGACTTGGGCAGGTTCAAGTCGGACATGATCGACTTCAACCGCTTGCGGTCGGCACCGGTCGAAATCTTGCGGCTGATCCCGCCGCCCGCACTGGTGTTGGGCATCAGCACACAATAGCGGCCGGCGAGGCTCAGATAGGTCGTCAGCGCGGCGCCCTTGTTGCCGCGCTCTTCCTTGACGACCTGGACCAGCAGCACCTGGCGACGCTGGATGACGTCCTGGATCTTGTAGCGGCGGCGCAGGTTCTGGCGTTTGCGGCGAAGCTCATCTGCGGCGCTTTCATCGGCCGGCGGTCGTTTGGCCGGCTCGGCTGTGTCGTCACCGACCGGGCCGTCCTGCGGGTCAGGGTCATCATCATCCGAGTGTTCAGGCACGTCGAAATGATCGTCATAATCATCGTCATGATGATCGGCATCGTCGTCGCCATGCGCGTCATATTCAGCCGCGCGCAGCCGCTCTTCCTCGGCGGCGTGCTCGGCCTCTTCGCGCAGCAAGGCGTCACGATCCGACTTCGGGATCTGATAATAATCGGGATGGATCTCGCTGAACGCGAGGAACCCGTGGCGATTGCCGCCATAATCGATGAACGCCGCCTGGAGCGACGGTTCAACGCGAGTTACCTTGGCGAGATAAATATTACCCTTGAGCTGTTTATGCTCTTCGGACTCGAAATCAAATTCCTCGATCCGAGTTCCCTTGACGACGGCGACCCGAGTTTCCTCGGGGTGGCGCGCGTCGATTAACATACGCATGGTCATTGAAATTTCTCCGGGCGCGCTCGGCAGGCCTGTCGGCCAGATAGCGCGCGATAGTCATGGCCACGTTCGGCGAAATACTGCCGGGCTCCGTGGCGAAGTGTGCGGGATATGCATCTGCTCCACGAACACGCCGGGCAATCGCCGGGACCGGCACGCCGCGCAGCTCTGATAAGAGCGGGCGGGAGGCGGCCTGTAGTGTCATGGAGCGTCAACCTTGAAGGCCGCGTCCGATAATCGTCGCGGCTCTGGCCCTACTGGACATTCTCCGGGAGAGCCATGGCCGGACTAGCACCGCCACGGCGCGTCCGCAACCATCGGCGCCATTTGCGGAGCGCCGATTTCCATGTGCGGCAATCTCGCGCCCGCATGATACATAAGCGAGGGGCACAGCCGGAGTGAAAAGCGGGTGATCAAGGCGCATGACTCTCTCCGGGCGGCGACGCTTGGCGCAATGTTCATCGGCGCGGCGCTGACGGGCTGCGGTGATCAGCGGTCGGGCGACGCGGGCTCGGCAATCATCGGCGAAGCGCGCCAGGGTTCGCTGACCGTGGCGCTTCCGCAGGCCGTCGCCAACGTCAAGATCATCGATGCGCGACTTCCCGGTCGCCCGTTGGTGGTCATCGACCCCGGTCACGGGGGGCGGGATCCTGGCGCCGCCGGAGTGTCCGGAACGGTCATGGAGAAGGCGCTGACGCTGCAAATGGCGCGCGAGCTTCGCGATCTGCTTGCGAAACGGGGCAGGGTACGGATTGCACTGACCCGCGATCGCGATGTCTATCTCGATCTCGAACAGCGCGCCGCGATTGCCCGGCAGCTCGGCGCTAGCCTGTTTATATCGCTGCACGCCGATAGCGCCCTCAATCCGCTGGCGCGCGGCGCGACCGTCTACTCGCTGTCCGAAGTCGCTTCCGATGCCGAGGCCGCGCGCTTTGCCCGGGCCGAGAATGTGGCTGGCGGCGCGGTGTCGAGCGAAAGTGACGGGTCGGTCCGCGCGCTGCTGGCCGATGTCGCCTATCGCGACCAGATGAACGCCTCGGCGGATCTTGCGGCGCGCATCGTCAGCAAGTCGGCCGGGCGGGTTGATCTTCGCCCGGAGCCGCACCGCTTCGCCGCTTTTCATGTCCTGCGCCGTGCCGAAACCCCTTCGGTGCTGTTCGAAGCGGGCTACCTCAGCAATGTGGACGACGAGGCGATGCTGCTGTCGAGCCCCCGGCGCGCCCGGATCGTGGCCGCTCTGGCCGCGACGATCGAGGCCGATCTGGCCAAACGGGAAGCGCGGTGAACGCCTGAGCATCGCATGGCTTTGCGGGGCGCGCCGAAGCGGCTAGACGCTTGCGTCATGGTCTTGCTCAGCCTGCCTCCCGCCCCCGATCTGGTTGCATTTAATCAGCGGATCCACGACCGGATCGACCCGTGGTTCGCCCGCGTCTGGGTGCGCCGTGTGGCGTGGCTTGGGGCTGCGGGCTTTACCCTGTTCGCCGCGGTCTGGCTGTTTTTCGCGACCGGATTGCCCACCGCGGAGACGTTGCTCGCTTATCAGCCGCCGCTGCCGAGCAATGTTCGCGGCTATGACGGCAACCCGGTCCAGACCTTTGCGCGTGAGCGGCGGGTCGAGCTTGCCTATGACGAATATCCGCCATTGGTCGTCGACGCCTTTGTCTCGGCCGAAGACCGGACGTTTTTCAGCCATGGCGGAATTGATTATCCCGGGTTGGCCGGCGCGGTGTTCGATTATACCACCAAGGTCGGCAGCGGCGACCGGGCCAAGGGCGGGTCAACCATTACCCAGCAGGTCGCCAAGGGGCTGCTCCAGGACAATGCCTATGCGGTATCGCGCAAGATCCGCGAGGCGATCCTCGCCTTCCGGCTCGAATCCGTCCTGACCAAGAAGCAGATTCTCGAGCTTTACCTCAACCAGATTTTCCTTGGCCGAAACGCTTATGGCGTTCAGGCGGCGTCCCGCGCATATTTCGACAAGGATGTCGGCGACCTGACGGTGCCGGAAGCGGCCTATCTTGCCGTGCTGCCCAAGGCGCCGGCCAACTATAACCCGGAAAGAAACACCGCCAAGGCGCTGACGCGGCGAAACTATGTCCTGCGCGAGATGGAGCGCAACGGCTATATCACCGCCGCCCAACGCAACGAGGCATCGGCCGCGCCGCTTGGTGCGATCCGCTACGGCAGCAACGCGAAGTTCCGGGAAATGGGCGGCTATTTCATGGAGGAAGTGCGCCGTCGGCTGATCAAGGACTTTGGCGAAGACAGCAAAAAGGGTCCGAACAGCGTTTACGCCGGAGGCTTGTGGGTGCGCAGCTCGATGGTCCCGATGATGCAGGATGCCGCCGCCGAGGCGCTGCGCGAGGGTCTGGCCAAGTTTGATGGCGGGCGCGGGTGGCGCGACACCGAACTGATTATTGATGTTTCGGGGGACTGGCGCGGCCTGCTGTCGCGCACCGCGCTCGGCACCGGCTTTCCCGACTGGCTCAAAGCGGTGGTCCTAACGAAGTCCGGCAGTTCGGCACGAATCGGCTTTTCCGATGGCTCGACCGGGACGCTCGGTGCTTCCGCAGCGAGCCAGCCGAAACGCGGATCCGGAGGCGCTGCGTTCGAACATCTCAAGCCGGGCATGATCGTCGTCGTCAAGAAGTTGGGATCGGACAGCTACGCGCTTCGCTCGATCCCCGAAGTTTCGGGCGGAATGATCGCCGAGGAAGTCCGCACCGGGCGGGTGCTGGCCATGCAGGGTGGATTCGATTCGATCGGCGCATCCTATAATCGGGCGACTCAGGCGCTTCGCCAACCCGGGTCGGCGTTCAAGCCTGTGGTCTACGAGACCGCGCTCGAAAATGGCATGACTCCGGCCTCGATCATCGTCGATGCGCCGTTCTGCGTCTGGCAGGGCGCGGGCCTGGGCAATAAATGCTTCGTCAATTTCGATCGCGGCTATGCCGGCGCCAAGACCATGCGCTGGGGTGTCGAGCAATCGCGCAATTTGATGACCGTTCGCACCGCGTCGCAAACCGGCATGCCCAAGATCATCGCGACCGCCAAACGCCTTGGGGTCGGTTCCTATGAGCCCTATCTGTCGATCGCGCTGGGGGCGGGCGACACGACCGTTCTGGCGCTGACCAACGCTTATGCGATTCTCGCCAATAACGGCCGCGCGGTGAAGCCGACGATCATCGACTTCGTCCAGGATCGCAACGGCAAAATCATCTACCGCACCGACACGCGGTGCCAGGTGATGGAGGGCTGCAATGCGCGCGACTGGGACGGCAAGCCAATGCCGCGCCCGCCGCTTCGCATGAAGCAATTGCTCGATCCGCAGGCCGCTTATCAGATGGTTCATATCATGGAAGGGGTGGTCGAACGCGGCACCGCGACCATCCTTCGCGACCTCAACCGCCCGTTGTTCGGCAAGACCGGCACCACCAGCGGGCCGACCAATGTGTGGTTCGTCGGCGGCTCACCCGACATCGTTGCCGGGGTCTACCTCGGCTATGACCAGCCGCGCAGCCTTGGCGGCTATGCCCAGGGCGGGCGGGTCGCCGCACCGATCTTCAAGCAGTTTGCGCAGGTCGCCTTCAAGGACATGCCGCCGGTCCCGTTCATCGCCCCGCCGGGGATCCGCATGGTGCGGATCGATCGCGGCAGCGGGCGCCGCATATTCGGGTCGTTCCCGACGACCGAGGATCCCAAATCGTCGGTGATCTGGGAGGCCTTCCAACCCGAAACCGAGCCGCGGCGCTCGTATCGCAGCGACGCGGCCGTGGACGAAAAGTCGGCTGGCGCATCAACGCCTCGACCGGCTAAGTCCAGGCCGCAAGCCACCAAGCCGCGCCGCAACGCACCCCCTGACGGCGATTTCTTGCAGCGGCAGGGCGGCATCTACTAAACGGCCGGCGCACGCTGCGTTCGCCACCCATTACGAAAGTCCGGATCATGCGCGCCGAAGCGCAAGCCCATATCGACCAGATTAATGCCGCGACCGCGCTGTTGCGCCGCTTTCTCGATTGGGATCGTGCGCTCAGGCGCCTCGACGAGCTCAACGCGCAAGTCGAGGACAGCAGCTTGTGGGATGATCCTAAGGCGGCCCAGCTGGTCATGCGCGAACGCCGCCGGCTCGATGAAGCGATCGGGGCGACCAAAGCGATCGAAACCGAACTGGCCGATACCGTCGAGCTGATGGCGATGGCCGAGGCCGAGGGCGACTCCGGACTGGTCGAGGACGCTGTGCAATCGATCGCCGCGCTTGCCGTCCGCGCCGAGCGCGACAAGGTCGAGGCGCTGCTTGCCGGGGAAGCCGACGGAAACGACACCTATATCGAGGTCAATGCCGGCGCCGGCGGGACCGAGAGCCAGGATTGGGCGGGAATGCTCGCGCGGATGTACCAGCGCTGGGCAGAGCGGCGGGGCATGAAGGTCGAAGTGATCGATCATCATGCCGGCGAGCAGGCGGGGATCAAATCGACCACGCTGATGATCAAGGGCGAGAATGCATACGGTTATGCCAAGACCGAAAGCGGGGTTCACCGGCTGGTGCGGATCAGTCCTTATGATTCGGCCGCGCGGCGTCACACCAGCTTCGCCAGCGTGTGGGTCTATCCGGTGGTCGACGATAATATCGACATCGAGATCGTCGAGAGCGATCTGCGGATCGACACCTATCGCGCGTCGGGCGCGGGCGGACAGCACATCAACACCACCGATAGCGCGGTGCGCATCACGCACCTTCCGACCAATATCGTCGTCCAGTGCCAGAACCAGCGATCGCAGCACAAGAACAAGGCCGAGGCGATGAACCAGCTTCGCGCCCGGCTCTACGAGGCCGAATTGCAGAAGCGCGAGGCCGAGGCCAACGCCAGTGCAGCGTCAAAGACCGACATTGGCTGGGGGCACCAGATCCGCAGTTACGTCCTGCAGCCCTATCAGCTGGTCAAGGATCTGCGCACCGGGGTGATCTCGACCGCGCCGATGGACGTGCTCGACGGCGACCTCGATCGGTTCATGGCGGCGGCGCTTTCGCAGCGCGTGACCGGTGAGCGAGTCGAGGTCGAGGATGTCGACTAAGGCGTTCGCGCTCCTCGCCGCGCTGGCCCTCACCGGTTGCCGCCAGGGCGCCACGGAAGCGCAGTTCCCGGCTGCGCAGCGCGACGTGTCGCCAATCGTTTCGGACAGTTTTTCGACCGAGGACGCGCGCGACCGGGTCGGCGAGGCCGAAGAGGTGATGCGGCTGGCCGGTGTCAAACCCGGAATGTGGGTCGCGGATATCGGCGCCGGCGAGGGCTATTACACGATCCGGCTCGCGCCATTGGTCGGCCCGGGCGGGCGCGTTCTGGCCGAGGACATCATTCCCGAAACCCGCAATCGGCTGGCGCAGCGGGTCCAGCGCGAGAAATTGGGCAATGTCGCGGTCAAGCTCGGTCTGCCCGATGATCCCAAGCTGCCGCCGAATTCGTTCGACCGGATCTTCCTGGTTCATATGTATCACGAGGTCACCTCGCCCTACGCCTTCATGTGGCGGCTCAGCGCGGGGCTGAAGAATGGCGGAGAGGTCATCGTGGTCGATGCCGACCGTCCGACCCGGCGCCACGGAATTCCGCCGGCGCTGCTCAAATGCGAATTTGCCGCCGTTGGCCTGACACAGTTGCGCACCGCGCTCATTCCCGGGACCGACGCCTATTTCGCGGCGTTCGCCTTGCGCGGGCCAAGACCGGAACCGCGGACCATCCGCGCCTGTCGCGGCTGATCAAAGGCGCGGTGAAGCGGGGGTCGGCGGAGCGCGCGTCGGTGAAGCGGGGCTCGGTGGAGCGGGGGTCGGCGGAGGGGGGCGGTGCCGATTCCGCGAAGCGGATACAAACTTTAAAGCAGCCCCATCCGCCGAAAGCTTCGACACTCATTCCCCGCGAAAATCACATGGTCGACCACGGTCAGGTCGAGCGCTTCACCGGCTTGCGCCAGACGCCGCGTCACCCGCCGGTCGGTCTCGCTCGGCGTCGCATCGCCGCTCGGGTGATTATGCGCGAGCACGACCCCGGCGCTGCCGTGCAATGCGGCATCGGCGATGATCGTGCGCAGCGGGAAAGGCGCGCCGACTTCGCTCCCGTCATGGTGTGACAGATGAAGGCAGCGCGCCTGATCGTCGAGATGCGCCACCCACAAGGTCTCACGCATCGGATCGGAGTCGGCAAAGCAACACGCGAAAAAAGTGCGGGCCGCGTCCAGCCCGTCAAGTTTCAGCGGAGGTTCGGCACGCTGATATCGCATGGCCATGATGTATCGCGGCGCGGCGCGGGCAGCTATCGCAACCGTGTCGGATATGGCGGTGAATCATCTCCGAAACGGTTTGAGCTCCTGGGGTTGGACGATCGCGGGAGCCGGTCTAGACCGATCGGATGCAAAACTATCTCGACCTCATGCGGCATATTCTCGACGACGGCGTCGAGCAGATGGACCGCACCGGCACTGGCACCCGATCGCTGTTCGGCGCGCAGCTGCGGTTCGACCTGGCGCGGGGCTTTCCGTTGCTGACGACCAAGAAGCTCCACGTGCGATCGATCATCGTCGAATTGCTGTGGTTCCTGCGCGGCGACACCAATGTCCGCTGGCTGCAGGATCGCAAGGTCAGGATCTGGGACGAATGGGCCGACCAGGATGGCGAGCTTGGCCCGATCTACGGCAAGCAATGGCGGGATTGGGAAAGCGCCGACGGCCGGCATATCGACCAGATTCGCGACCTGATCGCGCTGATTAAGCGCGACCCGGCGTCGCGGCGTCAGATCGTCACCGCGTGGAACCCCGGAGAGATTGGCCGGATGGCGCTGGCACCGTGTCATTGCCTGTTCCAGACCCAGGTCGCGGGCGGGCGCCTCAATTTGCAGCTTTACCAGCGCAGCGCCGATTTCTTCCTCGGGGTTCCGTTCAACATCGCCAGTTATGCGCTGCTCACCCATATGCTCGCGAGAGAGTGCGGGCTGGAGCCGGGCGTGTTCGTGTGGACCGGCGGCGATTGCCACCTTTATTCCAACCACCTCGATCAGGCGGCGCTCCAACTGTCCCGTGATCCGCGTCCGCTTCCGACCCTGACTCTGGCCGACCGCGCCCAGGCGATCGACACATATGAGCCCGACGATTTCATTTTCGAGCGTTACGATCCGCACCCGCATATTGCTGCGCCGGTCGCGGTCTGATCCACCGTCGCAATTTTTCGTGCGGTAAATGGACCGCTTTGCCGCAGTTCGGCGTTCATTCATGCATCAGACAGGAAAAAGCCGCATGTTTTGTGCGGCAGGTGGTAAGTCGGCTGCGACTGTAGTCGACGATAACATCAAAGCCGACGGCAGTCGCCCGGCTTTCAAAAGGGAGAACGGATTATGGTACAGAAAATCATTACAGTAACGCTGATCGGCGGTTCTCTGATGCTGGCGGCTTGCAACACCGTTCGCGGTGCGGCGCGCGACGTGAATTCGGCGGCCAACGCGGTCGACAACGCCATGTGATGGCGCCATGGTCATCTCGCTTTTACAAGGAGGAATGACCATGGTTCGCAAAGTGACAATGATGGTGTTGATCGGCGGCAGCCTGATGATCGCTGCGTGCAATACGGTTCGTGGGGCGGGCGAGGATCTTGGATCCGCCGCCAATGCCACCGAGAACGCCATCAAATAACGCGCCACAACTGAGACAAAAAGCCCCGCCGACAGCTTGCCGGCGGGGCTTTTCTTTGCCTTTGAACGGGATCATCAGACCTTCAGATAATCGCCCGCGTCGGCATCGCTTCCGTGGCCGGACGTGGTCACGCTGGCCAGCGGATCGCTTTGGATCGCGGCCTCGGGACCTTGAGCCAGTTCGGCGGCATGCTCTTCGGCGGCGCTGTTCGGAGCGATCAGCGATTCCTGGAGCTTGCGCTGGGCCGCGCGCAACGCCGTGTCACGGCTGGTCGCCGCGACCCGCATCCGGTTCATGCCTGCGCCGGTGCCTGCCGGGATCAGTCGGCCGACGATGACATTTTCCTTGAGGCCGGTGAGCGTATCGATCTTGCCCTGGACCGAGGCTTCGGTCAGCACCCGCGTCGTTTCCTGGAACGAAGCGGCCGAGATGAAGCTGCGGGTCTGCAGGCTGGCCTTGGTGATGCCGAGCAGCACCGGCTTGCCCTGCGCAAACTTGGGATTGCGCCCAGGCAGCTTGGCATTAATCTCGTCCATCTCCTCGCGGTCGACCTGTTCACCGACCAGCAGCGTGGTGTCGCCGCTCTCGATGATGTCGACCTTCTGGAGCATCTGGCGGACGATCACCTCGATGTGCTTGTCGTTGATCTTCACGCCCTGGAGACGATAAACCTCCTGGATCTCGCTGACGAGATATTCGGCCAGCGCTTCCACGCCGAGCACTTCCAATATGTCATGCGGATCGGGCGATCCGCCGACAAGATTGTCGCCGCGCTTGACGTAATCGCCTTCCTGGACGTCGATCACCTTCGACTTCGGCACCAGATATTCGACATCCTCGCTGCCATCGTCGGGGACGATCGCGATCTTGCGCTTGGCCTTGTAATCCTTGCGGAACGAGACCTTGCCCGAGACCTTGGCGATGATCGCATTTTCCTTTGGCTTGCGCGCTTCGAACAGCTCGGCCACCCGCGGCAGACCGCCGGTGATGTCGCGCGTCTTGGCGGCTTCGCGCGGCAGGCGGGCGAGCACTTCACCAGCCTGGACGGTGGCGCCGTCCTCGATCGCGATGATCGCGCCGACGACCAGGCGATAGACCGCCGCCTCGACCTGATCCTCGCCCAGCATCGTCAGCCGCGGACGCAGGTCGTCCTTCTTCGATTTGGCCGGATCGTCGGTCACGACGCGTTGTGAAATACCGGTCGCCTCGTCGGTCTGCTCGGACAGGGTGCGGTTATCGACCAGGTCCTGATACTTCACGATGCCGGCCTTTTCGGTGATCACCGGAGCATAGCTCGGGTCCCACTCGGCGATGCGCTCGCCGCGCGAGACGATATGGCCACCTTCGCACAGCAGTTGCGCACCATAAGGCACGCGGTGGGTCGAACGCTCGCGCCCGTCCATGTCGAGGATCGCGATTTCACCCGAACGCGAGATGCTGATCCGCCGTCCGCGCGGATCGACGATCACCGGCAAGTCGCGGAACTCGATCGTGCCGTCGACCGGCGCTTCGAGGTTCGACTGCTCGTTGAGCTGCGCCGCGCCACCGATGTGGAACGTCCGCATCGTCAGCTGGGTGCCCGGCTCGCCGATCGACTGGGCCGCGATCACGCCGACCGCTTCACCGATATTAACCGGAGTGCCGCGGGCAAGATCGCGCCCATAGCATTTGCCGCACACACCATGTTTGCTGGCGCAGATCAGCGGTGACCGGATCTTCATTCCCTGAAGCCCGATTTCCTCGATTTGCAGGATCATAGCCTCGTCGAGCAACGTGCCCATGGGGATGACCACTTTGCCGGTGCTGGCGTCGACAATGTCTTCGGCGGTGGTGCGGCCAAGCACGCGGTCGCCGAGCGAAGCGATGGTCGCGCCGCCCTGGACGATCGCGCGCATCTCGAGCGCACGGTCGGTGCCGCAATCCTCCTCGATCACGACGCAATCCTGCGACACGTCGACCAGGCGACGCGTGAGGTATCCCGAATTGGCGGTCTTGAGCGCCGTATCCGCGAGGCCCTTGCGGGCGCCGTGGGTCGAGTTGAAATATTCAAGGACGGTCAGGCCTTCCTTGAAGTTGGAGATGATCGGGGTCTCGATGATCTCGCCCGACGGTTTGGCCATCAGTCCGCGCATCCCGGCGAGCTGCTTGATCTGAGCCTGGCTGCCACGAGCACCCGAGTGGGCCATCATGTAGATCGAATTGACCGGATTCTCGCGGCCATTCTCGTCCTTGGTGGTCGCCGAAATTTCCTTCATCATCTCGGCCGCGACGCGGTCACCGCAACGCGACCAGGCGTCGATCACTTTATTATATTTTTCCTGCTGGGTGATCAGGCCGTCCTGATATTGTTGCTCATAATCCTTCACCAGCGCCTTGGTCTCGTCGACCAATGCGATCTTGGCGACGGGGATGACCATATCGTCCTTGCCGAAGCTGATGCCGGCCATGAACGCGTGGCGGAAGCCCAGTGCCATGATCGCATCGGCGAACAGCACGGTCTCCTTCTGACCGGTGTGGCGATAGACGATGTCGATGACGTCGCCGATTTCCTTCTTGGTCAGCAGCCGGTTGACGGTTTCGAACGGCACCTTGTGGCTCTTCGGCAGAGTCTCGCCGAGCAGCATCCGGCCAGCGGTGGTCTGGAACCGCTTCATATATTGCTTGCCGGCTTCGTCGGTCTGCGGGACGCGGCTGACGATCTTGGTGTGCAATGTCACCGCCTTGGCCGCGAGCGCCTGGTGGACCTCGGCCATGTCGCCGAGCATCATGCCTTCACCCGGCTCGTTTTCCTTCTCCATCGACAGATAATAAAGCCCCAGGACCATATCCTGCGACGGGACGATGATCGGCTTGCCGTTGGCGGGTGAGAGGATGTTGTTGGTCGACATCATCAGCACGCGCGCTTCGAGCTGCGCTTCAAGCGAAAGCGGCACGTGGACCGCCATCTGGTCGCCGTCGAAATCGGCGTTGAACGCGGCGCAGACCAGCGGGTGAAGCTGGATCGCCTTGCCCTCTATCAGCACCGGCTCGAACGCCTGAATCCCGAGGCGGTGGAGCGTCGGCGCGCGGTTCAGCAGCACGGGATGCTCGCGGATCACCTCATCGAGGATGTCCCACACTTCCTTGCGCTCTTTCTCGACCCACTTCTTGGCCTGCTTGAGGGTCATCGACAGACCCTTGGCGTCGAGCCGCGAGTAGATGAACGGCTTGAACAGCTCGAGCGCCATCTTCTTGGGCAGCCCGCACTGGTGGAGCTTCAGTTCCGGCCCGGTAACGATCACCGAGCGGCCCGAATAATCGACCCGCTTGCCGAGCAGATTCTGGCGGAAGCGGCCCTGCTTGCCCTTGAGCATGTCGGACAGCGATTTCAGCGGACGCTTGTTGGCGCCGGTGATCGTGCGACCGCGGCGGCCGTTGTCGAACAGCGCATCGACCGCTTCCTGGAGCATGCGCTTTTCGTTGCGGACGATGATGTCCGGCGCGCGCAATTCCATCAGCCGCTTCAAGCGGTTGTTGCGGTTGATCACGCGGCGGTAAAGATCGTTCAGATCCGAGGTCGCGAAACGACCGCCGTCCAATGGCACCAGCGGGCGCAGCTCGGGCGGGATCACCGGAACGACCTCGAGAATCATCCATTCGGGCTTGTTGCCCGAATCGATGAAGCTTTCGACGACCTTCAAACGCTTGATGATCTTCTTGGGCTTGAGCTCGCTCTTGGTGGTGCGCAGCTCTTCCATCAGGTCGTCGCGCTCTTTGACGAGGTCGAGGCTCATCAGCATATGCTTGACCGCTTCAGCGCCGATCCCGGCCGAGAAGGCATCTTCGCCGTACTCGTCCTGGTAACCGTAGAGCTCGTCTTCGGTCAGCAGCTGGTAGGGCTCAAGCGGAGTCAGGCCCGGCTCGATCACCACATAGCTTTCGAAGTAGAGGATGCGTTCGAGCTGCTTCAACTGCATGTCGAGCAGCAGGCCGATGCGCGATGGCAGCGACTTGAG
>JANPMU010000117.1:0-1968 GCA_031427095.1 Sphingomonas sp. | reverse complement strand
AATTGGCCGACCTTCTTCTGCTGGTCGCCGCCCTTGAAGTTGAACGCGCCGACATAGGCCCTCGTCTGCATTTCCTGCTTGCCGAGCGTCATCAGCTCGTGCCCGCCGGAAATTTCCTCCCACACATTATTGCTGGCCTTGAGCGTGTCGCGGCTCTGATCGACGAAGCCCAGGCGGACCGTTTCGCCAACCGCGACGCTGCCGCTGTCGGGGGTTTCGGTGCCGATGATCAGCTTGAACAGGGTCGTCTTGCCAGCGCCGTTGGCCCCGATCACCCCGACGATCCCGCCCGGCGGGAGGTTGAACGACAAATCGTCGAACAATAATTTGTCGCCATAGGCCTTGGTCAGCCCCTTGGCTTCGATGACGTTGCCGCCCAATCGGGTCGGGGTCTGGATGACGATCTGGGCCTTGCCGAGCACGCGCTTTTCGGCCGCTTCGACCAGTTGATCGAACGCCTTGATGCGCGCTTTCGATTTGGTCTGGCGCGCCTTGGGGCTCTGCCGGATCCATTCGAGTTCCTGGGTGATCGCCTTCTGGCGGCCCTCGTCCTCGCGGCCCTCCTGATCGAGCCTTCTGGCTTTCTTGTCGAGATAGGTCGAATAATTGCCTTCGTAGATGAAATATTTTCCGCGATCGAGTTCGAGGATCCAGTTGACCACATTGTCGAGGAAATAGCGGTCGTGGGTAACGAGGATGACGTTGCCGGGATAGTCGATCAGATGCTTTTCGAGCCATTGGACGCTTTCGGCGTCGAGATGGTTGGTCGGCTCATCGAGCAGCAGGATGTCGGGCTTTTCGAGCAGCAGCCGGGTCAGCGCGACGCGGCGCTTCTCGCCGCCCGAAAGGTTGGTCACTGCGGCATCGCCGGGCGGACAGCGCAATGCGTCCATCGCGATTTCGAGCTGATTGTCCAATGTCCAGCCGTCGACCGCGTCGATCTTTTCCTGCAGCTCGCCCATCTCGGTCATTAATGCGTCGAAGTCGCTGCCCTCGGGCGGATCGCCGAGCATCATGCTGATCGCGTTGAAGCGGTCCATCATGTCGGCGACCGGGCGGACCGCGAGCATGACGTTTTCCCTGACGGTCAGGCGCTCGTCGAGCTGGGGCTCCTGTTCGAGATAGCCGACGGTGATCCCCTCGGCCGCCCACGCCTCGCCGGTGAATTCCTTATCGCGCCCGGCCATGATCTTCATCAGGGTCGATTTGCCCGAACCGTTCGGCCCGACAATGCCGATCTTGGCGTCGGGATAGAATTGCAAATGGATGCCGTTGAGCACCGGCTTCGGCGCGCCGGGGAAGGTCTTCGACAGACCCTTCATCACGTAGCTATATTGGGCGGCCATGGGGTCGCTGGTCCTTTGGAAAGTTGGGGATTTGCCGCGTCCATTAGGGGATGCGCGACCGGGGGTCTAGCCTTCCGGCGCTGTGGCAGGCTGGCTCACGCGAAGGCGCGAAGGCGCGAAGTATTTCTCCGTCATGCCGGGCTTGACCCGGTATCGACCTTTTTCCTGGGGCGTGATCGAAGATAATTGGACCCCGGCTCAGGGCCGGGGTGACGAACTCTTCTTCGCGCCTTCGCGTGAAACGCTATCCTTAGTCTCGGCCCACCATCGCCTCGGCATCGGCGAAGCGGTAGTCCTTGAACTGGTCGCGCAGGGTGCGCTTACTGAGCTTGCCGGTCGCGGTGTGGGGGAGTTCGTCGACGAACTCGATCGCGTCGGGGAGCCACCATTTGGCGACCTGGGTGGCGAGGTGGGCGCGAATAGTCGCGGCGCCGACATCACTTCCGGCCGAGCGCACGACCAGCAGCAGCGGGCGTTCGTCCCATTTGGGATGCGCGATGCCGATCGCGGCGGCTTCGGCCACACCCGGACAACCGACCGCAGCATTTTCGAGGTCGATCGAGCTGATCCATTCGCCACCCGACTTGATCACGTCCTTCGAGCGGTCGGTGATCTGCATCGT
>JANPMU010000116.1:0-2407 GCA_031427095.1 Sphingomonas sp. | reverse complement strand
TCGCCACCGGCGACGAGTTCACCGATCTGGCCTGCACCGGCCTCGACGATGCTCGCGACCGCGTCGCCGACTATCGTCAGGACCTCGAACGCTGGGCGTCGCTGGACATCCTCATGCATTGCCTCAATCCCGATCATACGGTGATCTTCGGCGGGGTCAGCGAACTTTGCGCCGGTGCGCTCGCCGAGGCTTACGAGGCACTGGGCGGACGGGTTGCTTATTATGGCAAGCCGCACCCGGCAATCTACGCTCACGCGCTCGCGCTCGGCGGCAATCCCACGCTCGATCGCGTGCTTGCCGTCGGTGACGGCCTCCACACCGACGTCCTGGGTGCAGCGCGTCGGGGCATCGCCTGCATCTTTGTTTCGGGCGGGGTCCACGCGGGCGCGCCGTTCCCGGATGGCTTCGCCGCAGCCCATCGACTCGGTGACTGGGCCCCGCTTGGCGTCGTCGCCAGTCTCGCATGAACCCGAGCGAGACGTTCAGGGTCAAGCGGAGCGAGCAATAATCCTAAGCCGGTTCGGGGATCTTGTGCTCGATCACTTTGTCGGCCAGCGTCCCGTTCAGTTCCGCCAGATGATCAAACTCGGCCTCATAGCTCGCCAGCCCGTGGCTGATCGACCGCAGCTCGGCCTCGAGTCCGTTTAATTCGCTCTCGGGAATCAAGGCTTCGATCCGGTCCCATCCGGTCCAGCCGCCGCGCGGGGCCATCCCGACCATCTGTCCGCGCCTGCTCGCGACCGCCGAACTCGCCCGCGAAGTCGAGCTTGCCGGGGTCACCACGACCAACCGCTGGACCGGCTCGAGCAAATGCGGGGAGGCCGCGGCGAGCGCCTCGCTCATCGCGATCCGGCCGGCAATACGAAACGCCAGCTCGCTCGAATCGACGCTGTGGAAGCTTCCGTCGTTGAGCACCACCGCGACATCGACCACCGGAAAACCGAGCGGTCCTTTGGCCATGGCATCGCGCACCCCATGCTCGACCGCCGGGATCCACTGCCGCGGGATCGCGCCGCCGCTGATCCGGTCGTCGAACCGGAAACCTTCGCCCGGTGCGAGCGGCCGAAGCTCGATCACGACATCGCCAAACTGGCCATGCCCGCCCGATTGTTTCTTGTGGCGGCCGCGCTGGGTGACCGTGCGCCGGACCGACTCGCGATAGCCGATGCTCGGCGTCCGCGACCGCACCTCGACTCCATAGCGCCGTTTCAGCCGCGCCAGGACGGTCGCCAAATGCTCGTCGTTGACTCCGCGCAGCCGCATTTCGTGGCTCGCCTCGTCATGCTCGAGGCTCAGCGTCGCATCCTCCTCGATCAACCGCGCCAGCGCGCTCGACAGCTTGACGTCATCCTTGCGGTCGGCGGGCTCGATCGCCAGCGCGATGTTACGGGCCGGCAGTTCAACGTCATGGGCGGGTGTCAACTTCCCGACACCGATCCACTCGCCCGCCTTCAACCCGTCGACCTTGGCCACCGCGACAATATCGCCGTCGTTCGCCTGGGCCACTTTGCGGGTCGCCGCGCCCTGGACCGCGAACAAGGCGCCCAGCCGAGCGCTCTCGCCATCGCGCGTGCGGACATCCGATCCCTCGCTGATCTCGCCGCCCAACGCGCGCGCCAAAGCCAGCCGCCCGATCGCTCCGCCATGGCTGATCTTGAACGCGTAGAGCGCGGGGTCGGTCACGCCCAGCCGCCGCGCGGTGGCGGCCGGCCACGGCGCCTCATGGCGCAGCGCCTTGAGCAACCGCCGAATGCCCGACCCGCCGCTGGCCGATCCGAACAGCACCGAAACCCCCAGATTGTCCGATGTTTCCCTGGTCAGGTCGGCAAAGATCGTCGCCGGCTCGGGCGTCTCGTCCATCAATAATTGCTCCATCAGCGCATCGTCATGATCGGCGAGCAGCTCAAGCAACTGGGCTCGCGCCTCCATTTCGCGGTCGTGGACCTCGCCAGGGATCTCGATCCGCTCCGACGCCGCGCCGGGTCGGTAGGCAAACGCGCGCTCGAGCGCCAAATCGACGAAGCCGGTGACCTTGTCGCCGTCGCGGATCGGGATCTGGCGCGCGATCAGCGGCGATACGCTCATCGGCTGGAGCGCGGTCAGCACGTCGCGGATGCGCCCGCGGGCCTGGTCGATGCGGTTGACGAAGATCAGGTGGGGAACGCCAAGCTCGTCGAGCATCCTGAGCGCGGGCGCGGCCAGCGCGGCGCGGGCCGGGTCGGGATCGACCACGACGATCGCGAGGTCGGCGACCGCGATGCTGCGTGCGCCGTCGGCGGCAAAACCGATCGATCCGGGACAATCGAGCAAGGCGAAATGCTCGCCGAGATAGTCGAAATGCATCGCGTCGAGTTCGGTCGATCCGCCGCGCGCCCGCGCTTCGGGGGACGAATCACCGACGGTGTTC
>JANPMU010000115.1:0-2106 GCA_031427095.1 Sphingomonas sp. | reverse complement strand
AGGAAGAAGCCGTCGGGCTGGTGCGCCATGACCTCGTCGAAACTCGCGGTCGCGGGGAGGATGGTGACGCGGGCCCCGGCCTCGACCAGCGAGCGGAAGATGTTGCGCTTGGCGCCATAATCGATCGCCACGACGTGGGGGCGCGCCCCTTCCCGATCAGCGCGATCGTCGCCGCCGAGCGCATAGCCGTGGCCGAGCGCCCATTTGCCGCCGGACCAATTCTCCAATTGCGCGCGGCTAACCTCTTGCGCGAGGTCCATGCCCTCAAGCCCGGGCCACTCTTTTGCCATCTTGCGCAGCGCTTCGAGGTCGAACTTGCCGTCCGCATGATGGGCAAAAGCGATCGTCGGCGGGCCTTCGCGGCGGACGAGACGGGTCAAGGCACGGGTGTCGAGGCCCGAAATGCCGATCCGGCCATACTTCGCCATCCAGTCCGCGAAATGGCTGGTCGAGCGGAAGTTGTACGGCGCAGTGACGGCTTCGCGCACGATGCACCCGAGCGCGTGGGGATCGCTCGCCTCGACATCGTCGGGATTGGCGCCGACATTGCCGATATGGGGGAAGGTGAAAGCGACAATCTGTTTCGCGTAAGACGGGTCGGTCATCACTTCCTGATAACCGGTCATCGCGGTGTTGAAGCACAGTTCGCCGACCGCTTGTCCTTGCGCGCCGAAACCCTTGCCCCACGCCACGCGGCCATCGGCGAAGACGATCACGCCGGTGGCTCCGTCTGGCTGAGGCGCGGGCGTGGGTCGAGCTTCGGCCATCGGCGGATGGGGCCTTTTGCGGGGTTTGGGTCAACGATGTCGCTAAGCGATGTTCGCTAGGGCCATGGGGGCGCGCGGTCAACGCTGTAAAAGCGGGTCGGGGCGCGTTAGGACGGCGCTTTCCAGACGAAATGAAACGAGGACGGGATGATTCGCGATGCATTGAAGGCGGCGCTGATCGCGGCGATGAAAGGCGGCGACAAGGCCGGCACGACGACGATCCGGCTGATCCAGTCGGCGGTCAAGAATCGCGATATCGAGCTTCGCACCGGGACGGCGCCAACCGACGATAATCTGCTGATTACCGAAGTGATGCAGAAAATGGTCAAGCAGAGGCGCGAATCGGTGACGCTCTATCGCCAGGGCGGGCGACCCGAGCTGGCCGACGCGGAAGAGGCCGAGATCGTCATCATCGAGCGGTTTCTGCCGGTTCAAATGAGCGAGGATGAGGCCAAGGCTGCGGTCGCCGGGGTGATCGCAGAGCTGGCCGCTTCGAGCATGAAGGACATGGGGCGGGTGATGGCCGAAGTGAAAGCGCGCTTCGCCAGCAATATCGAGCCGGCCCGGGCGAGCGGACTGGTCAAGGCGGCGTTGGCGGGGTGACGCGGGACCTGACCCCTTTACCCGTTCGTCCTGAGCGAAGTCGAAGGGCGTAGGCACGACACATGGCTTGCTGGGTCTATCTTCTACGCTGCCGCGACGGGTCATATTATGCGGGGCACAGCGACGATCTCGAGAAGCGCATTGGTGAGCTGGCTCGCCCGCCGCACGAACGCCCTTCGACTTCGCTCAGGACGAACGGTTCATCTGCCTCTATTGCTGCCATTACATGAGCCTCTCCCCTGCCTTTCTCGACGAGCTGCGCGCGCGCACTTTGCTGTCGGGTGTGATCGCGCCGTCGGTCAAGCTGACCCGCGCCGGGCGCGAGTGGAAAGCATGTTGCCCGTTCCACCAGGAAAAGACCCCGAGCTTCACGGTCAATGACGAAAAGGGTTTCTATCATTGCTTCGGGTGCGGGGCACACGGCGATGCGATCCGCTTCCTCACCGACCAGCGCGGCTTGCCGTTCATCGATGCAGTCAAGGAGCTTGCGGGCAAGGCGGGGATGGAGGTGCCGGCGAGCGACCCGCGGGCGCAACAGCGCGCCGAACAGACCGCCGGGCTGACTGACGTCATGGCGGCGGCGCAGCGCTGGTTTGCCGAACAATTGCACGGAATCGATGGCGGCGAGGCGAGAGATTATCTCGCAAAACGCGGGATCGATGCGGCGATGGTGCAGCGGTTTGGGCTGGGACTTGCGCCGAACGGGCGGTCACGACTGAAGCTCGCGCTGGCGGGC
>JANPMU010000114.1:0-2911 GCA_031427095.1 Sphingomonas sp. | reverse complement strand
TAGCAGATCGGCTTCGCTCGGCCCCGCCGGTGTGTCCTCGCCGCGCTGCTTCATGCGGTTGGCGGCGCGGACGATGAGGAAGATGACGAAGGCGAGGATCAGGAAGTTGATCACCACGGTGACGAACTGGCCCCAGCCGAGGACCGCAGCGCCGCCCGCCTTCAAATCGGCATAGCTGGCGAGCGAACCCTTGAAACCATCGGGTACCGGGCCGAGCAAAGTGAAATAGTTGGCGAAATCGAGCCCGCCGAAGATCGCGCCGACAACGGGCATGATGATGTCACCGGTCAGGCTGGTGGTAATCGTCGCGAAGGCCGCGCCGATGATCACCGCGACGGCGAGATCGAGCACATTGCCGCGCGCAATAAAATCCCTGAATTCACCAAACATGACCGTTTACCCCTCGCTATGTTGACCCATTGGATAGCCCGTTTCAGCAGCGTTCGCGAGCGCGCGGAGACGCATGATTGAATCGCGCGGACCCATGCCCTATTTTCATCTCAGTTTTTCGCTTCACGGGGGACATTTTCGATGACCGCACTTCGCCGCTTTGGCCCTTCGGCCTTGCTCAGGACAGGCCCTTCGGCCTTGCTCAGGACAGGCCTTTTCGCGCCGCTCGCTGCTTTGTCGCTGGCCGGGTGCGGGCTCAACAGCGTTCCGACCGCGGAGGAAAATGTCACCGCTAAATGGGGCCAGGTGCAAAGCGAATATCAGCGCCGAGCCGACCTTATTCCCAATCTGGTGGCGACCGTGAAGGGCTATGCCCAGCAGGAAAAGGACGTCCTGGCCGAGGTCACCAACGCTCGGGCCAGCGCCAGCCGGGTGCAGCTTAACGCGGGCGATCTCAGCGATCCGGCCAAGGTTCGCGCATTCAGCGACGCGCAAAGCCAACTCGGCGGCTCGCTGTCGCGGCTGCTGGTGACGATGGAAGCCTATCCCGACCTGAAGTCGAACCAGAATTTCCTCACTTTGCAAAGCCAGATTGAGGGGACCGAAAATTCGATCCTCGTGTCGCGCAAGGATTATAATGAGGCGGTGCAGGCCTATAACACCCGCATCCGGACCTTCCCCGACGCGATCGGCGCCAAGATCTTCTATGGTGCCAAGCCCAAGGTCCCGTTCGAGGCCGCGTCGGGCGCCCAAACTGCGCCGACCGTCGATTTCAACACCGCCAATTAGGATGATCCGCCTGCTCGCGGCGCTCATGCTGGCGCTGGTTGCCGCGCCGCTCGCCGCGCAGACTTTTCCGCCGCTGACCGGCCGCGTGGTGGATCGCGCCAATTTGCTCAGCCCCGAGCAGGAGGTCGACCTGACCGCGAAGCTCGCCACGCTCGAGACGCAGAGCGGGCGGCAATTGATGGTCGCGACGCTACCCAGCCTCGAGGGACGGACGATCGAGGATTATGGCTATCGGCTCGGGCGGGCATGGAAGATCGGGCAGGAGGGCGAGGACGACGGGGTGCTGCTGCTGGTCGCGCCCAAGGAGCGCAAGGTAAGGATCGAGACCGGCTATGGCGCGCGAGTGTTCCTGACCGACGCGGTGTCGGGCCTGATCATCCGCGAATCGATCACCCCCAGATTCAAGGCGGGCGATTATGCCGGCGGGATCAGCGCCGGGGTTGGTGCCATCTCGACCATGATGATTTTGCCCCCGGCCGAAGCCAAGAAGCGCGCCGACGCGATCGGCGCGAGCGAGACGTCGCGGGCGCGCGGATCGAACGGCGGAGTCGGCGCAATCCCGGTGATGTTCTGGGTGATCATCTTCTTTTTCGTCGTCCTGCCGATGGTGCGCCGGGCCAGCCGCAGCGGTCGGAAGTATCGTCGCAGTGACGGCGGTGACAATCTCGGCATCATCCTGTGGGGCCTGAGCGAGGGGATGCGCGCGTCGTCGCATGGCGGAGGCTGGGGCGGCGGCGGAGGCGGCTTTTCGGGCGGTGGTGGATCGTTCGGCGGCGGCGGTGCTTCGGGGGGATGGTGATGCTGCGCTTGACGGACGACGATCATGCCAGGGTTGGCGCGGCGGTGGCCGTGGCCGAGGCGGGCAGCAACGGCGAAATCGTGACCATCGCGACAATGATGTCGGATCAATATCATGATGTCGCGCTGCATTGGGCGGTGGCCGCGTTGATCGGGACGCTGGCTTTGTTCGCGGCCTTGCCTGCGGGGCTCGATTGCATTGCGGATCGGGTGCTCGGCGGCTGGCACGGCGCACCGTCGCTACGCGAGCTTCTGACGATCCTGCTGGTGGTCGCAACCGCAGTGTTCACGGTCGTTTTGCTGGCGCTGCGCTATCTGCCGCTGCGGTTGTTGCTCACTCCCGGACCGACCAAGTCGCGGCGCGTGCGGCGGCGGGCGATCGAATTGTTCAAGGTCGGAGCCGAGCGCCGGACGGTCGGGCGGACCGGGATCCTGCTGTATCTGTCGGCGGGCGAGCGCCGCGCCGAGATCGTCGCCGACGAGGCGATCCTGGCGGTGACCACGCCCGAGACGTGGGGCGAGGCGATGGCCGCGCTGCTGACCGAGGTCAAGGCGGGGCGCCCGGGCGACGGGATTGTTGCTGCAGTGAGCCTGATCGGGGTGGTACTCGCGGAGCATTTCCCCAGGGACGATGCCGACCTCAACGAAATCCCGGACAAATTGATCGAGCTGTGAGCGACGAGCGGGTCGAGACGATGTGGGCCGGACGGTTCGTCACCGCGCTGCGCAAGGGCCGATGGGAGTATGTCGCGCGGTCACGCGGGATCGGCGCGGTCGTGATCCTGGCCGAGGATGACGGGCATATCCTGCTGGTCGAACAGATGCGGGTGCCGATCGGGCGACGCTGCCTCGAGCTGCCGGCCGGACTGGTCGGTGATGATGACGCGGATGCGACAATCGAAGCCAGCGCGATCAGGGAGCTGGAAGAGGAAAC
>JANPMU010000113.1:0-1574 GCA_031427095.1 Sphingomonas sp. | reverse complement strand
CTGCGCGCAATGATGCCCGGCGCGGATCGCGACGCCTTCGTCATCCAATATGGTGCCGATGTCGTGCGGATGCACCCCGGCCAGCGCGAAGCTGACGATTCCGGCGCTGTTGTCGGGTCCGAACAGGGTCACTCCGGGGATTTCGCGGAGCGCCGCGCGGCATTGGCCGACAAGCGCGACCTCGTGGGCGTGGAGCGTGTCGAGGCCGAGATTGCGCGTCCAGTCGATCGCGGCATGGAGGCCGATCGCGCCGACGATGTGCGGGGTGCCGGCCTCGAACCGCTGCGGCGGCGGGGCGAAAGTCGTGGCCGCGAACGTCACGCGGTCGATCATCGCGCCGCCGCCTTGCCACGGGGGCATCGCAGCGAGGATTTCCGAACGCGCCCACAAGGCGCCGATCCCGGTCGGGCCGTAGAGCTTGTGGCCCGAGAAGACGTAGAAATCGCAGTCGAGCGCGGCGACATCGAGCGCGAGGCGCGGAGCGGCCTGGCAGCCGTCGAGGAGGAATTTGGCGCCGGCGGCATGAGCGAGGGTCGCGGCGCGCCTGGCGTCGAGAATGCTTCCGAAAACATTCGAGACATGGGCGAAAGCGACAATGGCGTGTTGCTCGCTGAGCATTGCCTGCGCGGCGTCGAGGTCGATCTGATGGTCGTCGGTCAGCGGGCAGACGTCGATATGGAACCCGGCGAGCTGCCACGGGACGATATTGCTGTGATGCTCGAGCGCCGAGAGGAGGACGCGATTGCGTGTTCCGCGCGGGAATGTGCGCGCGACAAGGTTGATCGCCTCGGTCGCGCCGCGGGTGAACACAATTTCGTCGGGCGAGGTCGCGCCGAGCAGGTCGGCGGTCGCGGCGCGCGCGGCCTCATAGGCCAGGGTCATGTCGGCCGAGCGCTGGTAAACCGCGCGGTGGACCGTGGCATAGTCGCGCGAATAAGCGGTGGTGATCGCGTCGATTACGGCTTGCGGTTTCTGCGCGGTGGCGGCGCTGTCGAGGTAATGCCAGTTCGCGATTGCCGGGAATTGGTCGCGCACGTCGAGCGCGCTGGCGAGGCGGGTTTCGATGTTCATGCGACCGCCTTCAATGCGGCGCGGGCGGCTTGCGCGATCCCCAGATCGTCGCCGTCGATATCGTCCCACAGCCCGCCGATGAAGCCTTCGAGCAAAAGCGCCCGCGCACTTGCGGGGTCGAGCCCGCGTGCGGCGGCGTAGAACAATTGGTTCGGGTCGAGCTCGCCGACCGACGCGCCATGCGCGCATTTGACGTCGTCGGCGTAAATCTCGAGCTCGGGCTTGCAGTTCGCAGTCGCGCCGCGGGTCAGCAGCATCGCCTTGACCGATTGTTCGGAGTCGGTTTGCTGTGCCCCGCGCGCGACCGCGACCTTGCCGAGGTAGGAGCCGGTCGCCTTGCCGCCGAGGACCGAGCGAACGGTCTGGCGCGAGGTTGCGGCGATCCCGATATGGCGAACGATCGTGACGATCTCGAGGGTCGAATTGCCGCCGCCGATATTGGCCGCGTCGAGCGCGAAATGCGCGCCGTCGGCGAGGCTCACGTCGAGCTCGATCCGGCCGTA
>JANPMU010000112.1:0-3585 GCA_031427095.1 Sphingomonas sp. | reverse complement strand
TGTCGGCGGGCCGTTCCTCTATCCCTTCCCCAGGAAGCCCGAGCAGCAGGCCAGGCAGAAAGAGCTGAGCTATCGCAACGCGCTCGAGCGCCTGTCCGAGCGGTTCCACACCACCCCCGATACGATCGTCGCGCTCAACGGTCGTGAGGCATTGATCGGACAGGGACAGGTGCTGCGCCTGCCCAATGTGCTGCCAGGTTCGCGCGAATATCCCGGCGTAAAGCCCGAATATGCGCGGTGGATGAGCCAATTGAACGTCGATGGCCGCCAGGTCGAGGGCGATTCGGTGGTGGTCGACAAGAGCGAGGGCGTGTTGAAAGTGCTCGACGCTGACGGCCGACTGGTCGCGCAATTCCCGGTAACGATGGGCTCATCCCAGGATCCGCTTCCGCTCGGCACGTGGAAGGCGACGACCTATGCCTACATGCCGCCATTCCATTACCAGCCCGATTTGTTCTGGGATGTCGACGACGGCAAGGCGGAGCAGAAGCTTCCGCCGGGGCCGAACGGCCCGGTCGGGGTCGCCTGGCTCGATTTGACCAAGGAGCATTACGGCATCCACGGGACGCCCGAGCCGCAGACCATTGGTCGCGCCGAAAGCCATGGCTGCATCCGCATGACCAATTGGGACGTGCTGCGCCTGTCGAGGATCGTCAAACCCGGCTTCAAAGCTGTGTTCCAGGCGTGAGCCCCACATGAGCAAAGCGGTGACGATTATCGGCTATTCGATCGTGACCGCAGTGCTCACCAGCGCGTTCTGGATCTTCACTTATGGCATCACCGGCGCGCCGACCGATGGCCGGGTCAGCGCGTCGGGCGACACGATTGTGATCGATCCGCGCGGGGCGCCGCGCTCGTCGATCGCCGAAGGCATCACCGTCGGCCCCGCCGGGCTTGCCATCCCGGTCGCCGGGGTCAAATCGAAGGATCTGGTCGATACCTTCAGCCAGGCGCGCGCCGGCGGAATGCGGGTCCATGACGCGATCGACATCATGGCGCCGGTCGGACGCCCGGTGATTTCGGCCGCCCCGGGCCGGGTCGAAAAAATCTATTTCAGCCAAAGCGGCGGCGGCAACAGCGTCTATGTCCGCTCCGACGACGGGCTCTATTCCTTTTATTACGCGCATCTGAGCGCTTATGCTCCGGGACTGCATGAAGGCCAACGGCTGCTGCGCGGCGCCCCGGTCGGCTTCGTCGGTTTTTCGGGGAATGCCAATCCGGCCGGTCCGCACCTCCATTTCGCGATCAACCGGATGAGCCAAAGCGAGAAATGGTATCAGGGCGCGGCGATCAATCCCTATCCGCTGCTTGCCGGTCAGGGGGCCAGACGCTAAGGCGCCGCGCTCGGCTCTTTTCACCTCATCATATCGGCAGGCAGGTCATGAAGATCAGCGGCGTGGACATCCGTCCCGGCAATATCATTGAATATGAGGGCGGCATCTGGCGCGCGGTCAAGATCCAGCACACCCAGCCGGGCAAGGGCGGGGCCTATATGCAGGTCGAGCTGAAGAATTTGATCGACGGCCGCAAGAACAATGTCCGCTTCCGCTCCGCCGAAAGCGTCGAGCGCGTCCGTCTCGACACCAAGGACTTCCAGTTCCTGTTCGCCGACGGCGACATGCTGACCTTCATGGACAAGGCTAATTACGACCAGATCAGCCTGCCCAAGGACCTTCTCGGCGACGCCGCAGCGTTCCTCCAGGATGGCATGGATGTCGTGATGGAAATGTATGACGAGCGTGCCCTCTCGGTCCAGTTGCCCGACACCATCGAGGCGCTGATCGTCGAGGCCGACGCGGTCGTGAAGGGGCAGACCGCCTCGTCCAGCTACAAACCCGCGATGCTCGAAAACGGGGTTCGCGTGATGGTCCCGCCGCACATCGGCGCGGGAACGCGGATCGTCGTCGACGTTTATGAGCAGACTTATGTGAAGCGCGCGGACTGAAATCCTCCCCTCCCGCCAGCGGGAGGGGATTGAGGGGAGGGCCTGTCGATCCCTCGCGTCCCTCGCTAGACATTCCCTCCCCCGACCCCACCCGCCAGCGGGAGGGGAGAAGGAACGCAAATGGTTTCCCATTCCGGCCTCGTCACCGTCATGCAGCGCGCCGTGCGCAAAGCCGCGCCGCGGCTGCGCCGCGACTTTGGCGAGGTCGAGCAATTGCAGGTCAGCCGCAAGGGCCCGGCCGATTTCGTCTCGATGGCCGACAAGCGCGCCGAGGCGACCCTGGTCGAGGAATTGCGTGCCGCGCGTCCCGACTGGGGCATGCTGCTCGAGGAAGGCGGCGAGATCGCGGGCGACCCGAACAAGCCGCGGTGGATTGTCGATCCGCTCGATGGTACCTCGAATTTTCTCCACGGCGTGCCGCATTTCGCGATTTCGATCGCGGTCGAGGAAAAGCGCCCCGACGGCCGCAGCGAAATCAGCCACGGGCTGGTCTATCAGCCGCTGACCGACGAAACCTATTGGGCCGAAAAAGGCCGCGGCGCGTGGCTCAACGAGCGCCGTCTGCGCGTTTCGGCCCGTCGCGACCTGACCGAAGCCTTGATCGGCACCGGCTTCCCCCACCTCGGTCGCGGCGACACCATAAGCTGGACCAAGATCTACAATGCGATCGCTCCGCAAGTCTCGGGCATCCGCCGCATGGGATCGGCCGCGCTCGACCTCGCGTGGGTCGCGGCGGGGCGGTTCGACGGTTTCTGGGAAGAGGATCTCGATATTTGGGACTCGGCCGCAGGGATCCTGCTGGTCAAGGAAGCGGGCGGATTCGTCACCGATTATCGCGGCCAGGACCGGATGTTCGACAAGCGCGAATATCTCGCTGCCAATGGCGACTTGCATTCCAAGCTGCACAAGCTGCTGGCGAGCTCGCTGCGCTAGGCGAAAAGCGGATGTTTTGCCCGCTCCAGACCATTGCGGCGCTTGTCCGGCGGGGCTAAGGCCGCGCCAAGTTTCGTCTCCCGTGGAGTGCCTTCCCTTGGCCAGTGTTGCCGCCGGATATCTGCCGATCCTGCTGTTCCTGGGCGTCGCGCTGGCGCTGTCGGGGGCGTTCGTCGTGCTGCCGATGATCGTCAGCCGCTTCACCGGCTCGAACAAGCCCTACGCCGACAAGCTCGCCGAATATGAATGCGGCTTTCCTGCGTTCGAGGATAGCCGGGCACAATTCGACGTGCGCTTCTACCTCGTCGCGATCCTGTTCATCGTGTTCGATCTCGAAGCCGCGTTCCTGTTTCCGTGGGCGGTCTCGCTCGCCGGGATCGGCTGGGCCGGCTGGGGGGCGATGATGATCTTCCTCGCCGAACTCGCGCTCGGCCTGGCTTATGCCTGGAAGAAAGGCGCGCTCGAATGGGAGTAGCGCTCACTCCGGACGCGCGCGCGCCGCAGCTCGAACTGACCGGCGACGAACAGGCACGGTTTGAGGCGATGCGCGCCGAGCTCGACGAAAAGGGCTTCCTCGTCGCGTCGGTGGAAGATTTGTTCACCTGGGCGCGCACCGGGAGCCTGTGGTGGATGACCTTTGGCCTCGCCTGCTGCGCGGTCGAGATGATTCACGTCAACATGCCGCGCTATGACCTCGAACGGTTCGG
>JANPMU010000111.1:0-1518 GCA_031427095.1 Sphingomonas sp. | reverse complement strand
GACGCGACCATAGTCACCCCGGCGAGCTTCGCATTATCAGGGACCGCGACCGCGACCGGGGGCGGCGGTGGGACGACGACCGGCACCGGGACAGCCGGCGGTGGCAACGGCACGCGCGTGGCGCACGCGGACAGCAGCGCCAGCGCGGCGAGCGCGACCAAAGTCCGCAGCGCGAGGATCAGTCTTCCTCGTCGGTTTCGATCAGCAGCCAGTTGGGATCGCGCGTGGCGAGGTCGCGGCGGAAGGTCCAGCGGTCGCGGGTCTGGACCGCGTCGCTCAGCGATCCGGCGATGACCTCGCCCTCACGGTTGCGGGTGACCGCAGCGATATCGGCCTCGAACCGGACGGTCACCACCGCTGCGGTCCGCTCGAGCGCAGCCTCGGCGATCAGCGCTTGCTCGATCGCGACGAGGCGATTGTCGAGCTTGAGCCCATCCTTGTCGCGCTTGGCGACGGCGGCGGCGAAGGTCGCGTAAACATCGTCATCGACGTGCGCCTTCATCGCATCCAGATTGCCGCTCCAATAGGATTCGAGGATCATCTTGTAGGCCGCCTTGGCGCCTTCGAGGAAATGACCGACATCAAAACTCGAATCAGCGGCAAGGATCGCGCGGACGCCCGGGCCGGCGGTCGGCAGGAACGCCATGTCGCCCGCGTCGGCGGGCACCAGCGGTGCATTGGCCGGTGCCGCGCTGCGCGGGTCGACCCGCGCATCGGGATCGGCGGGTTTGAGGATCGGCTGCTGCTCATGGCCGGTGCGCTCGCCCAGCACATTGTACAGACGCAGGCCGACGAACAGCGCGACGAGGGCAAGGATAATAATTGCGGTCAACGCAGAGTTCCGATCATTTGGCCGATCAACGAGACCGGTAACATAATGCGCCAATCAACGAGATTCAAACGGCAGGGTTGCGTTCTGCCCGCCATTGCGCCCCAATTCGCCGACTGCTAGGCGCCCAGCGAACCCGCCCGGGATCATTCCGGGTGACAATTCCTCCACATCACCCAAGGGCAAATTCGCATGGCCGAGCAGGATCCGATCATTCCCAACCCCGGTGGAAACGAGCCCGACGGCGAGCCCCAGGTTGCGACGATTGCTCAGTATATCAAGGATTTCTCGGTCGAAAATCCAAGCTCGCCGCAAGTCTATCAGTGGCACGAGCAACCCCAGCTCGACGTCCAGTTCCACATCAACGTCAACGACGTTGGCGAAAATGTCCACGAAGTCGTGCTCAAGATCGACGTGGCGGCGCGGTCGGAACAGGGCCCGCATTTCCTGATCGATCTGAGCTATGCCGGACTGTTCGGGCTGCGCAACATTCCCGAAGGGGCGCTTGCGCCATTTCTTCTCGCCGAAGCGCCGCGCTTGCTGTTCCCGTTCCCGTTCGCCCGCCAGATCGTTGCCGAGGCGACCCAGAATTGCGGCTTCCCGCCGCTGATGCTCGATCCGATCGACTTTGCCGCAGCCTATATGGCGCAGGCCGAAGCCGCCGGGGACGCTGCGGGTCCCAACGGCGG
>JANPMU010000110.1:0-20096 GCA_031427095.1 Sphingomonas sp. | reverse complement strand
GCTGCCGGGCATGCCCGCGTGCCCTCCGCGCCTTTGGTGCCGCACAACGACCCGACGCTGATGTTCGTCAACGCCGGGATGGTGCCGTTCAAGAACGTCTTCACCGGGCTGGAATCGCGGCCCTATGTCACCGCGACATCCTCGCAAAAATGCGTCCGCGCCGGGGGCAAGCACAATGATCTCGACAATGTCGGTTACACCGCGCGCCACCACACCTTCTTCGAAATGCTCGGCAATTTCTCGTTCGGCGATTATTTCAAGGACGCCGCGATCACCCATGCGTGGACGCTGCTGACCCGCGAATGGGGGCTCGACCCGAACCGGCTGACCGTCACCGTCTATCACACCGACGACGAGGCGCATGACCTGTGGAAGCGCATCGCCGGCCTGCCCGATTCGCGTATCATCCGTATCGCGACCAAGGATAATTTCTGGGCGATGGGCGACGATGGCCCGTGCGGACCCTGTTCGGAAATCTTCTACGACCATGGCGACCATATCCCCGGCGGGCCGCCCGGATCGCCCGACGAGGATGGCGACCGGTTCGTCGAGATCTGGAATCTGGTGTTCATGCAATATGAGCAGATCGCTGGCGAAGTGGTTGGCGATCTTCCCAAAAAGTCGATCGACACCGGTATGGGACTGGAACGCCTCGCCGCAGTCATGCAGGGGGTTCACGATAATTACGACACCGACACGTTCAAGGCTTTGATCGCCGCAAGCTGCGAATTCACCAAAACCGATGCGACGGGTGAGCGCCGCGCCAGCCACCGCGTCATTGCCGACCATTTGCGCGCGTCGGGCTTCCTCGTCGCCGACGGAATCCTCCCCGCCAACGAAGGCCGCGGCTATGTCCTTCGCCGGATCATGCGCCGCGCGATGCGCCATGCCCACATCCTTGGCGCCAGGGACCCGCTGATGCACCGCCTCGTGCCCGCGCTGGTTGCCGAAATGGGCGCCGCTTACCCCGAACTGGTGCGCGCCCAGCCCCTGCTCGAAGCGACCCTCGCGCAGGAGGAGGTCCGGTTCCGCCAGACGCTGACCAACGGGCTCAAATTGCTTGACGAAGCGACGTCTGACCTGGCCGAAGGCGGCACGCTCGCCGGTGCCACCGCGTTTAAGCTCTACGACACCTTCGGCTTCCCCTACGATCTCACCGAAGACGCGCTGCGGGTGCGCGGGCTCGCCGTCGACCGCGCCGGGTTCGACGTCGCCATGGCCGAGCAGAAAGCCGCCGCGCGCGCCGCGTGGAAGGGCTCGGGCGAACGCGCCTCCGACGATCTGTGGTTCGACCTCGCCGAGGACCATGGCTCGACCGAATTTACCGGATATTCGGGGCACGAAGGCGAAGGCGTCCTCCTCGCTATCGTCAAGGACGGAGCGCGGGTCGAATCGGCCGCCAAGGGAGACGAGGTCCAGCTCCTGCTTAACCAGACCCCCTTTTACGGCGAAAGCGGCGGGCAGGTCGGTGACACTGGAAAACTGACTGCACTCAATGGTTTCGAAGCACTAGTTACGAATACATCGAAACCGCTCGGGCGCCTCCATGCCTTATCCGCCACGATTTCGAGCGGCAGCATCAAGCCCGGCGACATCCTCCATCAGTCGGTCGACACCGAGCGTCGCGCCGCAGTCCGCGCCAACCACAGCGCGACCCATTTGCTCCACGCCGCGCTGCGTAACCGCCTCGGGCAGCACGTCACCCAGAAGGGCAGTCTGGTCGCCGCCGACCGCCTGCGCTTCGATTATTCGCACCCTTCCGCGCTGACCCCCGCCGACCTCGCCGCGATCGAGGCTGTGGTCAACGCCCACATCCGCCACAACGCCCCCGTCACCACCCGGCTGATGACCCCCGACGACGCCATTGCCGCTGGCGCAATGGCGCTGTTCGGCGAAAAATACGGCGACGAAGTCCGCGTCCTCAGCATGGGAATCCCCTCTCCCCTCGAGGCAGAGGGCGACTCGGCGACAGCCGAGCGGGGAGAGGGGGCTAACTACTCCGTCGAACTGTGCGGCGGGACCCACGTCACCGCGCTCGGCGACATCGCCATTTTCAAGATCATTTCCGAAAGCGCGGTGTCCTCGGGCGTCCGGCGGATCGAAGCGCTGACCGGCGAGGCCGCGCGCCTGTGGCTCAATGCCCGCGACGAACGCCTGCGCGAGATTGCCGCGATGCTCAAGGCGTCGCCCGAGGAAGTCCCTGCGCGGGTCGCCGCTTTGGTCGAGGAACGCCGCAATCTCGAACGCCAGCTCGCCGAGGCGAAGAAAGCGCTCGCCATGGGCGGCGGAAAGCGGATCGACGAGAGGCCGGAACAAAAGGTCCGGATAGGAGACGCAGCCACTGGCTGGATTTTCCGGTCCCATATTCTCGAGGGGTTTGATCCAAAGGGTCTTCGCCCACTCCTTGACGACATCAAGCAGGAGATGGGTTCGGGAATTGCAGCCATTGTCGCGATCAATGAAGGCCGCGCCAGCGTAGCCGTCGGCGTCACCGACGACCTCGTCGCCACCCTCAGCGCCGTCGACCTCGTCAAGGCCGCCGTCGCCGCATTGGGCGGGCAGGGCGGGGGAGGTCGCCCCGACATGGCGCAGGGCGGCGGACCCGATGGCGCCAAGGCGGCGGAGGCGATTGATGCGGTTCGAAAAGCCCTTGAGAGTGTGACCGCCTGAGGATTATCGTCACCCCGGACTTGATCCGGGGTCCACCTGCCTTGTTCCCCGCGTTCAGAAACAAGGTGGGTCCGGGATCAGGGCCGGGATGACGGCAGCGGAGCGGGCACTGAATCGCGCACCCGTCTCCGCCCCAAACTCGGCTCGTGCGCCAATTCGCCCTCGGCCATGATCTCGGCGCGCATTTCGCTTCGCTTTTCATGGATCGACGCAATCACCGGGCCCATCGCCAGCCCGATGTCGACCAGCACCGCCTCGGACAATTGCAGCGAACTCTCCAGCGTTTCGGGCACTGCATCGGTCACTCCGGCGCGGTACAGCTCCGCCGCATGGCTCGTGTCGCGCGCCCGGGCGACGATCGTCAGTTCGGGCCACCGGCCGCGCACCCGCCGCGCCAGTTTCACCGTCAGCACCGGATCGTCCATCGTCAGCACCAGAGCCGCGGCATGGCCCAGCTTCAATCGCTCGATCAGCTCGGCGCGCGAAACGTCGCCGAACAGCACTTCATAGCCCGCCTCGCGCGCTGCCAGCACCGAATCAATATCGCTCTCGACCGCCAGATAAGGGCGGTTGTGGAGCGTCAGCATGTCGGCGATCATCTGGCCTATTCGTCCAAAGCCGAAGATGATCGTCCGCTCGGCTGCATCGACCTCGTCGGGCACTTCGGCGGCGTCGCGATCGACCCGCCGCGCCGCCCATCGCCCCGCCGCGGCAAGCACCGGGGTCACGGTCAGTCCAAGCGCAGTGACCGTCTGCCAGAAGGATGCGCTTGCCGCATCGATCGTTCCCGCCGCTGCCGCTGCGCCGAGCAGGATCAATGTCGTCTCGGACGGCGAGGCCATCAGCAAACCGGTTTCGGTCGCAACCGCAGGACGCGACCCCGCCAGTCTTAGCAGCGCGCCCGTGACCATCACCTTGGCGAACAGCACAAGCGCAAGCGCACCAAGCAGTTGCGTCCAGTTGCTCAGGAGATCGAACAGGTCGATACTCATCCCGACCGTGATCAGGAACACCCCCAGCGCAAGCCCGCGCAACGGGGCCGTGACCAACTCGACCTCGCTGACATAATCGGTCTCGGCGATCATCACTCCGGCGATCAACCCCCCGATGAGCGGGGACAATCCGACCGATTCGGTCGCGAGGCTGGCAAGGATCACCACCAGCAGGCTGACCGACAGGAACAGTTCGGGGCTTTTGGTCCTTGCCGCCTGCGCGAACAATGGGGGCAAGGCGAACCGCCCGACGAGCCAAATGCCCACAATGACTGCCACGCCCTTGACCGCCACGCCCGCCAAACCCGCCAGCGCCCCGGCGCCGAACACAAACAGCAAGGGCACCAGCGCCAGATCCTCGAACAGCAGCATCGCGAATGCCGCGCGCCCGACCGGGCTGCTGGTCCCGGCGATCGGCAGCACCAGAGCGGTCGACGACATCGCCAGCGCGATTCCCAGCGCGACTGCGCTGCCCGGGGCGTTCCCCGCGATCCACAATCCGCCGCCGATTAGGACCGCCGATGCCAGCAGCTCCGCCGCGCCGATCCCGAATACCATTCGCCGCATCGATACCAGCCGCTTGACGCTCAGCTCGAGCCCGATCGCGAACAGCAGAAGGACAATGCCGAATTCGGCGAACGGTTCGATGCCCTTGGGGTCGGTGATGCTGAACGACTCGAGCCACGGTCTGCTCTGAGCCATCGCCCCGAGTGCGTGGGGCCCGACGATCATCCCGACCAGGATGAAGCCGATTACCGGACTGATGCGGATCCGCGCAAACGCCGGGATGACGATCCCGGCTGCACCGAGGATCGTCAGTGCGTCCGACAGTCCAGTACTGATCTCTGTCGGTCCCGCCATCGGACGACCCTAGCCGCCGCCGCCCGGGTTTGTCATGCCCGGCGTCCAGATCCTCCCCGGCATTGGCGGGGGAGGGGAATTGTCCGATTACGCCATCCCGGGTTCATGGCCGGGCAAAGCGACAAAAATTGGTCGAGGGGCGGCGAAGCCGAACGCGCTGTAGCCCCCAAAAAACACTTTCCTATTAGGGTTTCGCCTGCCAGCCTCGTGCCGCCATGACGTCATTTCCCATTCTGCCGGCCGCGCATGCCAATTCCTCTCCGCGAGGCTTCGCGCGTGAGTAGTGCGACTTTAGCGACTTTTCAGCCGCGGCCACAGTTCACCCGCCGCGATGACTGACGACATCCTGATCGTCGGCGGAGGCCCTGCGGGGGTGATGGCCGGGCTGCTGTTCGCCCGCGCCGGAATCCGCGTCCGCATCCTCGAAAAGCACGCTGACTTCTTCCGCGATTTCCGCGGCGACACGGTCCATCCCTCGACGATGGAGATCCTCGACCAGCTCGGCATGCTCGAGCGGTTCCTGCAGCGGCCGCACAACCGGCTGGTCGAGGGGCGGGCGACGATTTCCGGAACCGAATATGTGTTCGGAGACCTCAGTCATCTAAACACACCGGCGCCATTCATCGCAATGATGCCCCAGTGGGAATTCCTTGATTTCCTGCGTGACGAGGCGGCGGTTTATCCGGGATTCGCTCTCGAAATGAATGCGGCGGTGACTGGCTTCAGTGAGGAGAAGGGCAGGGTAGCGGGCGTCCGGCTCGCCGACGGCCGCGAGCTTCGGGCGCGATTGACGATCGCCGCCGATGGCCGCTCGTCGCTGGCGCGAACGCTGCTGCCGGTCGAGAATCTCGGCGCACCGATGGACGTCTTCTGGTTCCGCGTGCCAAAGCCGCCGAGCGGCGTTTGGGCGCTTCGTGGAATTGCCGCGCCGGGCACGCTCATGGCCCTGATCGACCGCAGTGACTATTGGCAGGTCGCCTACATCTTCAGCAAGGGCATGGGCGAGCGGTTGCGCGCGGGCGGGATCGAGGCCCTGCGATCACGGATCGAGAAAGCGGCGCCGATTCTCGGACCGCTCGGTGACGTGCTCACAGACATGGACCAGATGCATCTGTTGACGGTGGAACTCGACCGGCTGACCATCTGGCACCGGCCGGGCTTGCTCGCCATCGGTGACGCCGCGCACGCGATGTCTCCGGCAGGCGGAATCGGCATCAACCTCGCCATCCAGGACGCGGTCGCCGCGGCCAATGCGCTGGCCGGTCCGATGGCGCAGGGCAGCGACCCCGATCCGCTGCTCCACAAGGTGCAGGACCGGCGCCTGTTCCCGACCCGAATCATGCAGGCCGGGCAGAAAGCCGCGCAGGACAGAATTATCGGCCCGGTGCTCGATCCCGCCACGACCGCGTTGAGCGCGCCGCTCGCCGTCCGGCTGCTTGACCGCTTCCCGCTGCTGCGCAGAATTCCAGGACGGTTGATCGGTTTCGGGATTCGGCGCGAGCGGGTGCGTTCGCCCGACGCCGGGCTCAGGCGGTCTGTGTCTCCGGCGCCGCCATAGCGTTCTCAAGGTTGAGCCGGATCGCCTCGAAAAATTGCTCGGTGGTCATCCATGGCTGCTCGGGTCCGACCAGGATCGCGAGATCCTTGGTCATCTGGCCGGCCTCGACCGTCGCGATGCACACCCGCTCGAGCGTCTCGGCGAATTTCACCACCTCGGGCGTATCGTCGAACTCGCCGCGGTACTTGAGGCCGCCGGTCCAGGCGAAGATCGACGCGATCGGGTTGGTCGAGGTCGCCTTGCCCGCCTGGTGCATGCGGTAATGGCGGGTCACCGTGCCATGCGCCGCTTCGGCCTCGATCGTCCGGGCGTCGGGGGTCATCAGGACCGATGTCATCAGGCCGAGCGAGCCAAATCCCTGGGCGACCTGGTCGGACTGGACGTCGCCGTCATAATTCTTGCACGCCCACACGAACTTGCCGCTCCATTTCAACGCGGATGCGACCATGTCGTCGATCAGCCGGTGTTCATATTGAATCCCGGCGGCCGCGAACTTCTCCTTGAATTCGCTGTCGAAAATTTCCTGGAACAGATCCTTGAAGCGGCCGTCATAGGCCTTCAGGATCGTGTTCTTGGTGGACAGATAGACCGGCCAGCCGCGATTGAGGCCGTAATTGAGGCTGGCGCGGGCGAAATCGCGGATCGAATCGTCGAGGTTGTACATCCCCATCGCCACCCCGGCCGAGGGATAGTCGAACACTTCCTCCTCGATCCGATCGCCATTCGTCCCGACCCAGGTGAGCGTCAGTTTGCCCGGGCCGGGGACCCTGAAGTCGGTCGCCTTATACTGGTCGGCAAAGGCGTGGCGGCCGATCACGATCGGGTCGGTCCACCCGGGAATCAGCCGCGGAATATTGCTGATCACGATCGGTTCGCGGAACACGACCCCGCCCAATATGTTGCGGATCGTCCCGTTGGGCGATTTCCACATTGTCTTGAGGCCGAATTCCTCGACCCGCGCTTCGTCCGGGGTGATCGTCGCGCATTTCACGCCGACGCCATATTTCTGGATCGCCTCGGCGGATTCGATCGTGATCCGGTCGTCGGTCTCGTCGCGCTTCTCGATGCCAAGGTCGAAATAGATCAGGTCGACGTCGAGGTAGGGGAGGATCAGCCGCTCGCGGATCCATTGCCAGATGATGCGGGTCATCTCGTCGCCATCCAGTTCGACGAGCGGGGTCTTCACCTTGATCTTGGCCATGTTTGATCCTGTACGTCGCGGGGTTGCGCGCGCCTTAAGCCGCGCCCCGCAGCATGGCAAATTAAGCCGCGTACCGCAGCATGGCAAATCGCCAGGCGCTTGCGATTGTGCCGCCGTCGCCGCGCCTCTAAGGGAATGCAATGCCTTCCATCGAAAAGCCCGACAGCCATCTGACCACCGTCAAATGGCGCTTTCCTTCGGTTCATCCCGAGGGTCGCAAATTCCTGGTCATCGCCGGTGTCATCGCCTTCCTCGCCTTCATGGTCTGGGAAGCTCTGGGCTGGGTGCTGGTCGGGGTGACGGTCTGGGTCGCGGCCTTTTTCCGCGATCCCATCCGCACCACGCCGCAGGCCCCCGGGTTGATCGTCGCGCCCGCCGACGGGCTGGTGACGATGATCGTCAAGGTCCCGCCGCCGCCCGAACTCGCCGGTCCCGACGGGCTGGCCGACGCCGAGATTACCCGGGTATCAATTTTCATGAGCGTGTTCGATGTCCACATCAATCGCTCGCCGATCGCCGGGCGCGTTCGCAAGATCGCTTATGTTCCGGGCAAGTTCCTCAACGCCGACCTCGACAAGGCGAGCGAGGATAATGAGCGCCAGCATTTCCTCGTTGAACGCGACGACGGAGTGAAGATCGGCTTCACCCAGATCGCCGGGCTGGTGGCCCGCCGGATCCTCGCCTTCGTCAAGGAAGGCGATATCGTCGAAGCGGGGGAACGCGTCGGCCTGATCCGTTTCGGCAGCCGGGTCGACGTCTATCTCCCCGCCGGGACCGGCGCGCGGATCCTGCCTGGACAACGCGCGATTGCGGGCGAGACGATCCTTGCCGAAATCGGCAGCGATCCGGCCTATCGCGGTTCTAGCCAGTGAGTGATGTGGCCCGGCCGCCGCGAGCCATCATTCCCTTGCGGTCGATCCCGCCCAACGCAATCACCGCGCTCGCTTTATGCTTCGGCCTGACCGGCGTGCGGTTCGCGATCGGCGGCGAATGGGACAAGGCGCTTGCGGCGGTCATTTTTGCGGGCGTCCTCGATGCGCTCGACGGGCGGGTCGCGCGGATGCTTCGCGCCCAGAGCCGCTTTGGCGCCGAACTCGATTCGTTGTCGGACGTGATTGCGTTCGGGGTTGCGCCGGCGATCATCATGTTCCTGTGGTCGCTCCACGATGCGCCCAAATTCGGCTGGACCGCATCGCTCGCGCTCGCCGTATGCTGCGCGTTGCGCCTCGCCCGGTTCAATTCGCGGCTTGATGCGGAGGAGCAACCGCACAAGGCTGCGGGCTTTAATACCGGCATTCCGGCGCCCGCCGGCGCGGGGCTTGCGTTCATCCCGGTCTATCTGTGGCTGGTCAGCGACAATGAGGTTTTTCGCGCCTGGTATGTGACCATGCCATGGGTGCTGTTTATCGCTTTGCTGATGATCTCCAGCGTCCCGACCTTCAGCTGGGCATCGATTCGCCTGCGCCGTTCGTGGCGGATGTTCGCGATCGCCGGGGTTGGCCTGTTCGGCGCGGCGCTGGTCACCGCGACCTGGCCGACCTTGCTGGCATTGAGCGCGGTCTATCTCGCGGTGCTGCCGTTCAGCATTTCATCCTATGCCCGCTTCAAGCGGCGGCGCGCAGCCCAGCTTCAACCCGGATCGGTCGCGGCGCCGGATAGCGCTCGCTGACACGCAGTTTGATCGGCGCGTCCACCGCTGCCGACGCCATGATCGAACGGCCCTTGAGCGCGGCGAGGATCTTGAAACCGCTTTCCTCGAGCGTCGCGGCGACGATGATTGCGCTCAGCCACATGGCGGCGAGGACGGTAAGGGTGGCGAGCGCTGCAAACATGATGTCTTCCCTTTGCTATGCGCACAACCCGAAACGATCAATTTCGTTCCATTTCTGCGCTTTTTCAACGTCTGTTGCTGACACTGTTCTTCTTTTGTTCTTTCCTTGTCAAGGCTCAAAATTCCGGTTTGCGCTTACGGGCACGGCTTGAAACCCGGCGCAGCTTCGGCTATCGGCGCCGCCATCCCACATGCGGGACCATCATACCGGTGCCGACCTTCGGGTCGGTTCTCGGTCCCGCAGAGGCATAACCGGAAAGGAACTTCCTATGGCGACCACTGTCGTCACGATGCAGCAATTGCTTGAGGCTGGCGCTCACTTCGGCCACCAGACCCACCGTTGGAACCCCAAGATGAAGCCGTATATTTTCGGCGATCGCAACGGCGTTCACATCATCGATCTGTCGCAGACCGTGCCATTGTTCGCACGTGCGCTCGACTTCGTCCAGGCGGCGGTTGCCCGCGGCGGCAAGGTGCTGTTCGTCGGCACCAAGCGCCAGGCGCAGGACGCGGTGGCGGATGCCGCAGCGGTGAGTTGCCAGCATTTCGTCAACCATCGCTGGCTCGGCGGCATGCTGACCAACTGGAAAACGATCTCGAACTCGATCAAGCGACTCAAGACGCTTGAGGAGCAGCTTTCGGGTGACACCGCCGGTCTGACCAAGAAGGAAGTGCTCCAGCTTACCCGCGAGCGCGACAAGCTCGAAAAGAGCCTCGGCGGCATCCGCGATCTCGGCGGGCTTCCCGACGTCATGTTCGTGATCGATTCGAACAAGGAAGAACTCGCCATCAAGGAAGCCAATGTGCTCGGCATTCCGGTCGTCGCGATCCTCGATTCGAACAGCAATCCGAACGGCATCGCCTTTCCGGTCCCGGGTAATGATGACGCCAGCCGCGCCATCCGCCTGTATTGCGAAGCGATCGCGACCGCGGCGCTGGTCGGCAAGTCGGGTGGCGCTGCTGCTCGCGGCGAAGACATTGGTTCGATGGCCGAACCCCCGGTGGAAGCCGCGCTCGAGGCCTAGTCTTCGGACGAACCCCATCCTCCGTTCGGGCTGAGCCTGTCGAAGTCCTGTTTTTTCGTAAGGAATGACAGCCCTTCGACAAGCTCAGGGCGAACGGCTGAAACAAAAGGACGATCACATGGCCGAGATTACGGCTGCTTCCGTCAAGGAACTGCGCGAGCGCTCAGGCGCCGGCATGATGGATTGCAAGAAGGCGCTGACCGAAAGCAATGGTGAGATGGAGGCTGCGGTTGACTGGCTGCGCGCCAAGGGTCTCGCCGCCGCCGCCAAAAAAGCTGGCCGCACCGCCGCCGAGGGTCTCGTCGGCGTCGCTGTCGCGGGCACGCGCGGCGCGGTTGTCGAAGTCAATTCCGAAACCGATTTCGTCGCCAAGAACGAGCAGTTCCAGGGCTTCGTCCGCGAAGTCGCCAAGCTCGCCCTCGCCACCGGCGGCGACGTCGAAGCGCTCGGCAATGCCGCTTACCCGGGAGGTGGCACGGTCGCCGAAGCGTTGACCAACAATATTGCGAAGATCGGCGAGAACCAGTCGCTGCGCCGCGCTTCGGTACTCGAAGTCGGCGAAGGCGCGGTCGTGTCCTACGTTCACAATGCCGCCGCGCCCGGCCTCGGCAAGATCGGTGTGCTGGTCGCGCTGGAAAGCTCGGCCGACGCCACCGTTCTTCAGTCGCTCGGCAAGCAGATTGCCATGCACATCGCCGCCGCCAACCCGCTGGCGCTGGATGCCGCCGATCTCGACCCCGCTCTGGTCGAGCGCGAACGTGCGATCGCGATGGAGAAAGCGGCCGAAAGCGGCAAGCCGGCCAACATTGTCGAAAAAATGGTCGAGGGCACGATTGCGAAGTTCCGCAAGGAAAATGCGCTCAACTCGCAATTGTTCGTGATGGACAACAAAACCCCGGTCGGTGACGTTATTGCCGCTGCCGCCAAGGACGCCGGAGCGGTCATCACGCTGAAGGCGTTCGAGCGCTTCCAGCTTGGCGAAGGCATTGCCAAAGCGACCAGCGATTTCGCCGCCGAAGTCGCCGCTGTTTCGGGCGTTCCGCAGCCAGTCGCCTGACCCGCATCACGAAGGCAGTTGGCAGCGGGGCGGGTGCGCAATAGAAGCGCATCCGCCCCGACGCATGTTCGTCACTCCGCAGCCGAGGATCCGTGCCCCCGATGACCCGACCGCGCTTCAATCGCATCCTCCTCAAATTGTCAGGCGAGGCGTTGATGGGGCCGGGCCAGTTCGGCATCGATCCCGATACCGTCGCTGGCCTTGCTGGCGAAATCGCTGCCGCCAAAACCGTCGGCCATGAGCTGTGCGTCGTCGTTGGCGGGGGGAACATCTTTCGCGGGATCGCGGGTGCGGCCAAGGGCTTCGATCGCTCGACCGCCGATTACATGGGTATGCTGGCGACGGTGATGAACGCGCTCGCGGTCCAGAACGCGCTCGAAAAGCAGGGCGTCGATACCCGCGTCCAGTCCGCCATCCCGATGGCATCGGTGTGCGAGCCGTACATTCGCCGCCGCGCGCTCCGCCACATCGAAAAGGGGAGGATTGTCCTGTTCGCCGCGGGCACCGGCAATCCCTATTTCACAACCGACACCGCCGCTGCGTTGCGCGCCGCCGAGATGGGCTGCGACGCCTTGTTCAAGGGCACCAGCGTCGACGGCGTATACGATGCCGACCCAAAGCTGGTCGCGACCGCCAAGCGCTACGATCATCTCGCCTTCAACCGCGTGCTCGGCGACGACCTCAAGGTCATGGACGCCGCCGCGGTGGCCCTGTGCCGCGACAACAAGATCCCCATCGTCGTATTCAACATCCGCCAGCCGGGCAATCTTGCTTTGGTTCTGGCCGGTGGCGGAACCGCGACGATCGTCCAGAACGAGGAGTGAACCGATGGCTGCTTATGACAAGACCGACCTTCAACGCCGGATGCAGGGCGCGGTCGACGCGCTCAAGCATGATCTCGTCGGGCTTCGCACCGGGCGCGCCTCGACCGCCTTGCTTGATCCGATCCAGGTCGAGGTCTATGGCGCGCACATGCCGCTCAATCAGTGTGCAACCGTGTCGGTGCCCGAACCGCGGATGATCTCGGTCCAGGTGTGGGACAAGGGCAATGTCGGACCGATTGAGAAAGCGATTCGCTCGGCCGGGCTCGGCCTCAACCCGATCACCGACGGCCAGATGATCCGCCTGCCGATCCCCGATCTGACTGAGGAACGGCGCAAGGAACTGGCCAAGCTCGCCGGTCAATATGCCGAGAAGGCGCGCATCGCTGTGCGCAATGTCCGCCGCGACGGGATGGATGCGCTCAAGCTCGATGAAAAGAAGCACGAGATCAGCGAGGACGAGCGCAAGCGCCTTGAGGTCGAGGTCCAGAAGATGACCGACACCACGATTGCGGACGTCGATGCTGCCGCCGAAACCAAGGAAGCGGAAATTCTCGGCAAGTGACGTCCACCGCTGCCACCGACATTGGCGCGCCGACGTCTGCTTCGGGCGACTGCGGGCTCGTGCCGCGCCATGTCGCGATCATCATGGATGGCAACGGCCGCTGGGCCGAGCGGCGCAAGCTGCCGCGGGTCGCGGGTCATCGTGCGGGCGCGGAGGCGGTTCGCCGGACTATGCGTGCGGCGGCCGAGGCGGGGGTCGAGGTGCTCACCCTCTACGCGTTCTCGTCTGAGAACTGGCGGCGTTCGGATGAAGAGGTCGCCGACCTGACCGGGCTGCTACTTTTCTACATTGACCGCGAACTGGACACGCTTGAACGGGAAGGCGTCCGGCTCCGGTTGATCGGCGAACCCGACGCGTTCGGCCCCGATCTCGCGACCCGTCTGCAACGCGCGGTCGATCGCACCGCCGCCAACACCCGCCTGACTCTGGTGGTGGCGCTGAATTACGGGTCGCGCGGCGAGATCGCCGCTGCGGCGCGTGAGCTCGCCCGTCAGGTCGCCGACGGAAGCCGCGACGCCGCATCGATTGACGAAGCGGCCATCGCCGCGTGCCTTCAGACGTGCGATTTTCCCGAACTCGACCTGCTCATCCGGACTTCGGGCGAGGTGCGCCTGTCGAATTTCCTGTTGTGGCAGGCAGCCTATGCCGAGCTGATCTTCCTCGACACGCTCTGGCCCGATTTTGACGAGGCAGCGTTCAACGATGCACTCGGCCAGTTCGCCGCGCGCCAACGCCGGTTCGGTGGTCGATGAACGAGCTTGTCCTGAGAAGCCTCGCCGGGCTGACGATGATCCTGATCGCTTTGGTCGCGGCATTTGCCGGAGGCTATGTCTTCGCGGTCCTCTGCGCCGCCGCCGCGACGGTCATGTATTTCGAATGGTCGCGGATCGTGCGCGGTTGGGGCGTGGGCTGGCACGTTGGCGGATTTGCCTATGCGCTGATCCCCGCAATTTCCCTGCTGTGGGTGCGCGATCGGGCCGGGTCCCAAGGGCTCGAGCTGATCTTGTGGGTGTTCATTATTACCTGGGCGACCGACATCGGGGCCTATTTCGCGGGCCGGGCAATTGGCGGACCCAAGCTTGCGCCGCAGATCAGCCCCAACAAGACCATCGCCGGCCTCGTGGGAGGGATGGCCGCCGCCGGGATATTGGCGGGGGCATGGGTTAATTATGCCCATCTCGACCGGCTCCTGCTCTCGCTTGCTCCGGTTTTTGCGCTCGCGGCGCAGGGTGGTGATTTGTTCGAGAGCTGGCTGAAGCGCCGTGCCGGGGTGAAGGATTCGGGCCGAATGCTGCCGGGCCATGGCGGGGTGCTCGATCGGCTCGACGGGCTCGTGCCGGTCGCCACGCTGACCGCGCTGGTCGTCTTTGCCGGTTTGGCATGAGGCGAAAGGTCGCCATCCTCGGCGCGACCGGATCGGTCGGAAGCTCGACTCTCGACCTGATCGAGCGCGCCCCGGACCGGTTCGAAGTGTGCGCGCTGACTGCGGCCGTCAATGTCGGCGCGCTGGCCGACGCCGCGCGCCGCACCCACGCCAGGCTCGCGGTCATCGGCGACCCCAACCATCTGCCCGAGCTCGAAGCGCGGCTGGCAGGAACCGGTACCCGCGCCGCTGCCGGCCCCGAAGCACTCGCCGAAGCCGCTGCGGGCGAGGCCGAGTGGGTCATGGCCGCAATCGTCGGTTGCGCCGGGCTTGAACCAGTGATGGCAGCGGTCGAGGCGGGGCGGATCGTCGCACTCGCCAACAAGGAAGCGCTGGTCACCGCCGGCGCACTGATGATCGACGCCGCCACGCGAAGCGGCGCCACCATCCTTCCGGTCGATTCAGAGCATAATGCTATTTTTCAATGCCTTGGCATGAACAGCCTTGATCATGTCTCAAAACTTATCCTGACCGCGAGCGGCGGACCATTCCGGACCTTCACGCTCGACCAGATGCGCGGCGTCACGCCCGAGCAAGCCGTCGCCCATCCCAATTGGTCGATGGGGGCGAAAATTTCGGTCGATTCCGCGACGATGATGAACAAGGGACTTGAACTGATCGAGGCGCACCATCTGTTCGGGCTTCCATCGGACCGGATCGATATCCTTGTCCACGCCCAATCGGTGATCCACTCGATGGTCGAATTTATTGACGGTTCGACCCTCGCCCAGCTTGGCAGCCCGGACATGCGCATCCCGATCGCGCATAGTCTGGCCTGGCCGGAGCGGATGGCAACGCCGGCCGAAAAACTCGATTTCGCGAAGCTCGGGACGCTCAGTTTCGAGGCCCCGGATCCGGTTCGCTTCCCAGCGCTGGCGCTTGCCCGACAGGCGCTCGAACAGGGCGGGGCGGCGGCCATCGTGCTCAATGCCGCAAACGAGATTGCGGTCGCCAGTTTCCTCGATCACCGGATCGGCTTCAGCGACATCGCGCGGCTTGTCAGCGAGGCGCTCGAGCGTGATCGATCCGCTGCGCCCGGTTCGATCGCCGACGTCATCGCCATCGACCAGGCGACGCGCGCCATGGTTCCCCACGCCATTTCCCGGATGCCCGCCTGATGTTTGCCCAACCGCCAATCTGGCTCATCCTGATCGCCTTTGTCTGTGCGATCGGGCCGCTCGTGTTCATTCACGAGCTTGGTCATTATCTTGTCGCCCGTTGGTTCGGGGTCGGCGCGGAAGTCTTCTCGATCGGCTTTGGCCGCGAAATCTTTGGCTGGAACGACAAGCGCGGCACGCGCTGGAAAGTCGGCTGGCTCCAGCTTGGCGGCTATGTGCGGTTCGTCGGTGACGCCAACGCCGCCAGCGCCGGGGCCGGTCCTGCCCGATTTTCCCCCGAGCTTCATGGACTCAGCTTCCACGGCCGACCGGTCGGGCAGCGATTCCTGATCGTGCTGGCCGGACCGATGGCCAATTTTCTCCTCGCGATCCTCATCTTCGCAGCCTTTTTCGCAACCCTGGGAATGCCGCGCACGCCCAGCGTCGTGGCCATGATTCAGCCCGGAAGTGCGGCCGAACGGGCGGGTATCGTCATCGGCGACCGAATCATCTCGGTCGCGGGCCAGGATACCGCCACTTTTGATGCACTGACCCGGGTCGTGATGCTTCGCCCGGGCATGCGGGTCCCGATCGAGCTTGAGCGCGGCGGCAGATCCTTGACCATCGAAGCGCGCATTGGCACGCAGGAGTTGCGCGATGACTTCGGCCAGGCCCAGCGCATTGGCCTGCTTGGCGTCAGCCAGCCTGCCCAGATTTTCGAACGCCCGAGCGCGCTTGCGCTCATTCCGGCCGCGACCGGCTATACGCTGGCGATGACTCGCTCGATGATCGACGGACTCGGGCAGATCATCACCGGGCGTCGGTCCGCCACGGATCTGGGTGGCCCGCTGAAGATCGCACAGGTCGCCGGACAACAGGCATCACTTGGCCTGTTTCACTTCGGCGCGCTGCTCGCCATGCTGTCGATTAATCTGGGATTCATCAACTTGTTGCCAGTTCCGATGCTGGATGGTGGACATCTCGCATTCTACGCGGTGGAGGCGGTTCGTCGGCGTCCGGTCAGCGAACGGGCTCAGGAGTGGGCATTTCGGGGTGGACTGGCTGCCCTTCTCACGTTGCTGGTCTATACGACCCTCAACGACCTTGGTTCATTCGGACTATGGGAACGCCTTGGGCGCTTGATTGGCTAGAGCGGTTCGGGCAGTGCAGATTATCGAACAGTCGGCGCGATTTCTTGGTCGGCTGCACTCATTAAAGGGCGGGGACGCGTGATTTCAGGCACGAAGATGATTGGCAAGCGCAGCGGCGCAATGCTTTTGGTCGGAACGATCCTGGGCGGCTATGCCGCTCCCCTGGCCGCGCAAGCGACCGCGCCCGCACCGGTCGAAGCAGCCCCGGTTCCAGTCGAAGCGGCTCCGGTTCCGGTTGCAGCGGCTCCGGTTCCGGTGGCTCCACCGCAAGCGGCGGCATCGGGCGTCATCCGCTCCATCGCCGTTCGCGGTGCAGAGCGGCTCGAGCCGGAAACGGTTCGGTCCTACGCCAATTTACAACCCGGCACGACCTACACTGCGGAATCGCTCGATGCCGCGCTTAAGGACCTGTATGCGACGGAATTGTTCGCCGACGTTGTGATCACCGGCGCCGACACCGGCGACCTCGTCATCACGGTGCGCGAAAATCCGGTGATCAACCGCATCGTCCTTGAGGGCAACAAGCGGATCAAGGACGACAAGATCACGCCCGAGATCAAGCTTGCTCCTCGCCAGATTTTCACCCGTTCCAAGGTCCGCGCCGACGTTGAACGGATCATCGAGCTGTACAAGCGGCAGGGTCGGTTCGCCGCCTCGGTCGAACCGAAAATCGTCCAGCTCGACCAGAACCGCGTCGACCTGATTTTCGAGATCAGCGAAGGTGACAAGTCCAAGGTTCGGGCGATCAACCTCATCGGCAACGACAAGTTCGCGGATGGCCGCTTGCGCAAGGAAATGTATACCAAGCAGTCTGGCGGTGTGCTCGGCTTCATGAAGTCCAACGACAGCTATGATCCGGACCGGCTCGCCGCCGATCAGCAGAAGCTTCGCGCCTTTTATTTGACCCAGGGCTACGCCGATTTTCGCGTCGTCTCGGCGCTGGCCGAACTGACGCCCGATCGCCGCGACTTCATCATCACCTACGTCGTCGAGGAAGGCGATCGTTACAAACTCGGCGAAGTCGAGGCGGAGAGCGAGCTTCGCGATTTCACGCCCGATCAGATCAAGAAGGTTGTCCGGCTTGTGCCGGGCACCTGGTTCAATGCCAAGGCGATCGAAGATTCGGTGTCCACGCTCACGGAGATCGCCGGGCTCAAGGGCTATGCTTTTGCCGACATAAATCCGGCTTATAATCGTGATTCCGAAAAGAAGGTCATGGGCATCACCTTCCGCGTTGGCGAAACGCCGCGCGTCTATGTCGAGCGGATCAATATTCAGGGCAACACCGTCACGCGCGACAAGGTCTTGCGACGCGAATTCCGTCTTAACGAAGGAGATGCGTTCAATTCGCTGAAGGTAAAGCGTTCGCAGGACCGCATCCAATCACTTGGTTATTTCCAGGAAAAGATGGAAATCAAGCAAACTCAGGGCTCTGCTGCAGATCGCGTTGTTCTTGGCCTCGATGTTGAAGAAAAAGCGACCGGGGAACTTCAGCTCTCGGCGGGCTATTCAAGCCTCGAAAAGTTTATCGTGTCCTTGTCGATTGCTCAGCGCAATTTCATGGGCAAGGGTCAGGAAATCAGCGCCGGGGTCAATTATTCTCGCTATTCCAAGTCGATCCAGCTCGGCTTTACCGAGCCATATCTCTTCGATCGCGCAATCCTGCTGGGCGGAGAAATCTACCGACGCGATTACAATAGTTTCAACTTTGTCGGGAATCGGCGCAACACCACATACTCCCAGGTCAGCACCGGCGGTGGCTTGCGACTTGGATTTCCGGTCACTGAGTTCATCAACTTCGGCACTCGCTATTCGCTCGTGCTCGACAATATCAAGCTCGACAGGGGAACGTTTTACACCGACCCGGATGGCGCTGGGCCGCTGCCTTCGCGATGCGATCCCCTAAGGGCCGGTAGCTATTTGTGCGATGAGATCGGTAATCGCATCACGTCGTCGATTGGCTATTCGCTGGCCTTCGACAACACCAATGGCATCCGCGCAACGCGTGGCCAGCGGGTCATCCTGTCTCAGGATTTTGCGGGTCTCGGCGGTGATGTCAAATATCTTCGCTCGCGCATCGACGCCACCAAATATATCGGCTTGCCGCGCGGGTTCATTTTTTCCGCGCACGCCGAAGGCGGCTATATTCACCCGCTTAATAAATCTGCCGGCGTTGGACGCGACGCGGTCCGGTTGACCGATCGCTTCTTTGGGCCGGCTTCGTTTCGCGGATTCGATGTCCGCGGCATCGGACCCCGCATCCGGCGTACGCCATACGATGCGACCGGCGTATTGTTGCAACCCAATTCCCAGGCGAATGATGCGCTTGGTGGCCGAGCCTATTATTTTGGTCGGGCCGAAGTTGAAATACCGCTTTCAGCAGGGGCCCGAAGCCTTGGTTTGCGGCCATCGATATTCCTTGATGTTGGTTCGGTTTTTGGGCTCAAGAGCCCCACCCTCACCAACATCATCGGGGTTTGCACTCCGATACCGACCAACACGACCGGTGGTGTGATTTTTCTCAACACCCCGACTGCCGTATGCCCAGCGACGGGTTACACACGGACTGGCGGAATCAAGGAAGACTTCCTTGGCAATTCCCCCAAGCCCCGCCTGGCGGTGGGCATCGGGGTCAACTGGACCTCGCCGTTCGGCCCGCTTCGCATCGACATCGCCAAGGCTCTGCTCAAGCAGACGGGCGATGATCCCAAATTCTTCTCCTTCAACATAGGAACCCAATTCTGATGAAAATCTCCATCCTTTCCGCCGTGGCGCTCGTCGCTTCGTTCGGCCTCGCCACTCCCGTCCTCGCCCAGAAGGTCCCCGCCGCGAGCGTGGCCGTGGTCGACCTCGGCCGCGTCAGCAACGAATGCAATGCCTGCAAGACCGCTGGAGCGACGCTCCAAGGTCAGGTCAGCGCTTTGCGCACCCGCCAGCAAACGCTGTCGACCCCGATCCAAACCGAAGGCCAGGCGATCCAGACCGCGATCAACGCGCTCGGCGCCAAGCAGCCCGACGCCGCGTTGACCGCGCGCATCCGCGCGTTGCAGGCCAAGCAGGAAAATGCCAACCAGGAGCTCGGCCGCCAGCAGCAGCAGATCCAGCGCAACCAAGCCTATATCCAGCAGCAGATCGATTCCAAGCTTGGTCCGATCATCGACCGGGTGATGCAGAGCCGCGGTGCCAACATCGTCATCGAAGCGGGCAGCGCGCTGCGCGTCGGCGCTGGCCTCGACGTCACCGCTGATGTGCTCGCGGGCCTCAATGCCGCGCTCACGAGCATTTCGACCACCGCACCCGCAGCCCCGGCATCTCCGTCGAGCCGGTGACCGAAGCATCCGCCCGGCCGGCCATCGGCCCGCTTGATATCAGCCAGGTGATGGCGGCGCTGCCGCATCGCTATCCGATGCTGCTGGTTGACCGGGTCGAAAGCCTGATCCCTGATCGTTCGATCGTCGCGGTGAAAGCCGTGACGATCAACGAGGGCTTCTTTCAGGGCCATTTCCCCGGTCGTCCGATCATGCCGGGCGTGCTGATTGTCGAGGCGCTGGCCCAGGCTGCGGGCGTGCTCGCGGTCGAATCGCTCGGCCTCGCCGGTTCGGGCAAATTGGTCTATTTCATGGCCATCGATGGCGCCAAGTTCCGCGCCCCGGTTGAACCCGGCGTCCTGATGTCGCTCGAGGTCGAATTCGTCCAGAAGCGCTCGTCCGTGTGCAAGTTCGCCGGCCGCGCCAGGGTTGACGGCAAAATCGTCGCAGAAGCCAATTTCACCGCAATGATCGCCGATCCGCCAGCGGATCGGCTCGTGATGATCGCCGACCCTCCAGCCTGATCCGCCAACCCT
>JANPMU010000109.1:0-13879 GCA_031427095.1 Sphingomonas sp. | reverse complement strand
TGGCGAGTTCGCAATCGAGCTCGCTGAGCGCGGCGGCTTCGCGTTCGTCGGGGGGCCGTCGCGCCAGGGTCGGGGCGACGAAATCGCGCGCGTAATTGACCGCGAGGCCGATCAGATTGTCGAGCTCAGCGTGGGTTTCGGCCGACGTGTCCGGCGCATATCGCTGGACGAACTTCCACGCCGTCGCCTTGTCGCTCACGCCGGGCAACGAGGCGAGGTTGAGCAGCAGGCCATAGGTCAGCGGGAGGGTCGCATCGGACACCTCGCCGTTGTGGATATGGTGGACCGGATTGCCGAGTTTTTGCTCGATCGATTGGGCGGCGTAATTGCCGCGGAACTGCCAATATTCGTCGACCGCGCGGGGTATGACCCCGACGTGAAGGCTCTTGGCGCGCTTGGGCTCGCGGTAAATGTAGAAGGCGAGCGACTCCTCGGAGCCGTAGGTCAGCCACTGGTCGAGGCTGAGGCCGTTGCCCTTTGATTTGGAGATTTTCTCGCCGCGCTCGTCGAGGAACATCTCGTAGTTGAAGCCTTCGGGCGGGCGGGCACCGAGGATGCGGGCGATCTTGCCCGACTGGATGGTCGAATCGATCAAATCCTTTCCGGCCATCTCATAATCGACCCCGAGCGCGACCCAGCGCATTGCCCAGTCGACCTTCCATTGCAGCTTGGCGCGGCCGGAGAGGGCGGATTGAATGACGCGGGCCCCGTCCTCGTCGGTGAAGGCGATGGTGCCGGCGGCGGGGTCGACCACTTCGACCGGGACCTGGAGGACGCGGCCCGATGAGGGCGAGATGGGGAGGACAGGGGAATAAGTCAGGCGGCGCTCCTCGCGCAGCGTGGGGAGCATGACGCCGAGGATCGCGTCCCAATGGCGGAGCACCTCGCGAATGGCCGGGTCGAATCGGCCCGATGCGTAGCAATCGGTCGCCGAAAGGAACTCATAGTCGAAATTGAAGCGGTCGAGGAAGCTGCGGAGCCTCGCATTATTATGCGCCGCGAAGCTGTCGTGGGTGCCGAACGGATCGGGGATTTTCGTTAGCGGCTGGCCGAGCTGGTCGGCGAGCATGGCCGCATTGGGGACATTGTCGGGGACCTTGCGCAGGCCATCCATATCGTCGCTGAACGCGATCAGGCGGGTCGGCAAACCGGTCAGCGCTGCATAGGCGTTGCGGACCATGGTCGTGCGCAGCACTTCGTTGAAGGTGCCGATGTGCGGCAGGCCCGAGGGTCCGTAGCCGGTTTCGAACAGGATCGGCTCGCCGCCCGGCTTGCCGTCGGGATAGCGCTTGAGAAGCTTGCGCGCTTCCTCGAACGGCCAGGCCTTCGACTGCATCGCGGCGGCGCGGATGTCGTTCAACTGTTGCCCTTTCGTTCCGGCGAGGCCATTGCTTGACCCTTCACCGATGGCCGCTCCTTTGCCCCTTCCCGCGCTCTACGCAACCCATGCGGGGATCTGGATCGCGCGCGATGGCGTAGTGCGCGAGGCGGGTCGCGGGGAAGCGATCGCGCGGGCGGCGGAAACCCCGCATATCCTGCTCAATGCACCGCTGACCGGACAGCGGCTCGGCTATCCCGACTTGAGCGGGCTCGATCTGCTCGAACTGTTCGCGTTCGTCCATCCGGCGCAATTCGCGGTGCCCACGGTGCCGGGGATGTGCCGCGCGCTGGGGGTCGCGGTGCCCGAGGGCGAGATCGCGACGGTCGAGGCGCTGGCCGTGATCGCCGAGGCGCTGCTGGCGACGTTAAGCGACGACCACTGGACCCAGCGCGAGGGGGCGTGGACCAGCAATGCGACGCTGCACCGGCTGGGCTGGGGCTGGGCGGGGCTGGTCGCAGCTCGGATAACGCGGCCCGAACAGGCCGAGCGGATGCTGTTCTCGCGGTTGAAACAATGGGAGGAAGGGCCCGAGCGCCCCGCGCCGCGCACGGTGTCGATTGGCGCAGGTGATGCGGTCAAGCGTCTCGGCGAGTTGACTGGCGCGGGGGCCGAAGCGCGCGAAGGGCAAAAAGCGATGGCAGCGGCGGTCGCGGGGATCTTCGCTCCGCGAAGGGCGCCGGGCGAGCCGAACATGCTGCTGGCCGAGGCGGGGACCGGGATCGGCAAGACCTTGGCCTATCTCGCGCCGGCGTCGCTATGGGCCGAGCGAGCTGGCGGAGCGGTGTGGGTATCGACCTTCACCAAGGCGCTGCAGCGGCAATTGGATGCGGAAGGCGCGCGGCTGATCACGGACCCGGTCGAGCGCGCGCGGCGAATCGTGGTGCGCAAGGGGCGCGAAAATTATCTGTGCCTGCTCAACCTGGAAGACGCGATGCAAGGCGCGTTCGCCGGGCGAGCGGCGATCCTGGCCCAACTGGTCGGGCGGTGGGCGGCGTACAGCAAGGACGGCGACATGGTCGGCGGCGACTTGCCGGGCTGGTTGCCGAGTCTGTTCCGGCGGGCGGGGGCAACCGCTCTGACCGACCGACGCGGGGAGTGTGTTTACGCCGGCTGCCCGCATTTCCGCCGCTGCTTCATCGAGCGCGCCGAACGGGCGGGGCGCGAGGCCGATCTGGTCATCGCCAATCATGCTTTGGTGATGGTCAACGCCGCGCGCGGACGCGATGCGCAGCCGCCGACGCGGATAGTGTTCGACGAGGGGCATCATCTGTTCGACGCCGCCGATTCAACTTTCGCGGTCGCGCTTGGCGGGGCCGAGGCGATCGAGCTGAGGCGATGGATCGTCGGTCCCGAGTCGAAAGCGCGCGGCCGGCGGCGCGGGCTATCCGCGCGATTGCTGGATGTCGCGTCCTACGACGAGGAGGGTGGCCAGGCGCTCGAAGCGGCGATCGATGCGGCGCGCGCGCTGCCGTCGGACGGGTGGCTCGGACGGCTCGCCGAGGGCGCGCCGTTCGGACCGTTGGAAGCGTTGCTGAGTGAGGTGCGCGGGACGGTCTACGCGCGGGCGAAAGCGCAGGAGGCGGGCTATGGGCTCGAGACCGAGCTGGCCGAGCCCGATGCGGGCCTGATTACCGCAGCGGCCGGCGCGATGGAAGCGCTCGAGGGGTTGCAGCGGCCGTTGGCGGCATTGGGACGGCGGCTCGAGGCGGTACTTGAAGCCGCACCCGACTGGCTCGATTCGGCGGCGCGCGCGCGGGTCGAAGGCGCGATCAGCGGCTTGTCGTGGAGATCGGGGACGTTGGCCGCGTGGATTGCGCTGCTGGGGCGGGTTGGGGGAGCGGCGGACGCCGACTTTGTCGATTGGCTGAGCATCGAACGATACGAAGGGCGTGAAATGGATGTGGCGATCCATCGGCGGTGGTTGGACCCGACTCGGCCATTGGCCAAGGCGGTACTGGAGCAAGCGCATGGCGTGCTGGTGACCTCGGCGACGTTGCGCGCGGGAAGCGACTGGGCGGGAGCCGAGGCGCGCAGCGGTGCGGCGCATTTGCCGCGCATGGCGGAGCATTTCGAGGCCGACAGTCCATTCGATTACGCCCGCGACGCCGAAGTGCTGATCGTGACCGATATACCGCGCGGGGACATGGCGGCGCTGGCCGGGGCGTATGCGCGATTGATCGAGGCGGCCAACGGCGGGACGCTGGGCTTGTTCACTGCGATCCAGCGATTGAAGGCGGTCCATGCGCGGATCGCCGACCGGCTGGCGCGCGTGGGCCTGCCGTTGATCGCGCAGCATGTCGACCCGATCGATACCGGAACCCTGGTCGACATTTTCCGCGATGATCCGCGGTCGTCATTGCTCGGCACCGATGCGCTCCGCGACGGGGTCGATGTCCCGGGCGAGTCGCTTCGGCTGGTGGTGATGGAACGGGTCCCGTGGCCGCGCCCGACGGTGCTTCACGCGGCGCGCCGGATGGCCGGTGGCGGAGCCAAGTTCGACGACCGGGTGGTGCGAGCGCGGCTGGCGCAGGCGTTCGGCCGGCTGATCCGCCGCGAGGGTGATCGCGGGATGTTCGTGATCCTGTCGTCGGCGATGCCGTCGCGATTACTGAGTGCGTTTCCGCCGGGGGTGGTGGTGCGCAGGGTGCCGCTGGATGCGGCGATTGCGCGAGTCGCGGAGAAATTGGGGGGTGCTTCGGCGGCTGCGCCTCCCCTCCACCAATTTACAGCTCCTCCCCCTCCTCGTGTCGGGAAGGAAGGAACCGGGTTAGTCGAGAGCGGCCTGCAAGCGGTCGCGGATGGCGGTGAGCTGCTCGACCGCGATTCCTTGATGTTGGGCAGCCGGAGTCGGGGCGGTGATGGCTTGCGGCGGCGGAGCATCCGTGTCCGCGTCCTTGTCGCGCAGCAGTTGCTGGACGCCGCGGACGGTATAGCCGTCCGCGCCGAGCAGGCGGTGGATGCGCCGGGCAAGCGCGACGTCGGCCGGCCGGTAATAGCGGCGGTTGCCGGCCCGCTGGAGCGGCTTCAGCTGCGGAAATTTGGTTTCCCAATAGCGCAATATGTGCTGCGCGACGCCAAGCTCGCTGGCCAATTCGCCGATGGTCCGAAAGGCGTCCGGCAGTTTTTCGCTGGTCGCCATATCGCAATCCCTTAGCGGGTGATCCGGTCGCGCATGATCTGGCTGGCGCGAAAGGTCATCACGCGGCGCGGTGCGATCGGCACTTCGACCCCGGTCTTGGGATTGCGCCCGACGCGCTCACCCTTGTCGCGCAGGATGAAACTGCCGAAGCCCGAAATCTTGACGTTCTGGCCGAGCGAAAGGCCGTGGCACATGTGATAGAGTACGCGCTCGACCAGACTCGCGGATTCGGCGCGTGACAGGCCGAGTTTGCGATGGACGACGTCCGACAAATCGGCGCGGGTCAATGTGCCCGAATGAAGACCATGTTGGTCAGTGGAACGCGCGATCCCCGCATCAGCCATAAAATCCTCCCTCCCCCAGGGTAGCGCATCGCGGCGCCAATCGAAGCAAGCTAACGCAAATTAACACTGTCGGCAATTCGACTTTGTGAAAAATTGCCAAGTCTTTTCAATAGCGCAGCGCGGCCGCCCCCCAGGTGAAGCCGCCGCCCATCGCTTCGAGCACGATCAGGTCGCCGCGCTGGATGCGTCCATCGCGAACCGCGGCGTCGAACGCCAGTGGAACGGACGCCGCAGACGTGTTCGCGTGCCGGTCGACGGTGACCACCACTTTGGCCGGGTCGAGCCCCAGCTTGCGCGCAGTGGCATCGATGATCCGGGCATTGGCCTGGTGTGGGACCACCCAATCGATGTCGGCGGCGTCGATCCCGGCGGCGGCGATCACTTCGGTCAGGACATCGGCGAGATTGACGACGGCGTGGCGGAATACCTCGCGGCCTTTCATGCGCAATTTGCCGACGGTGCCGGTGGTCGAGGGCCCGCCGTCGACATAAAGCATGTCGCCGTGGCGACCGTCGGCGTGGAGACGGGTGGCGAGGATACCGCGCTCGCCGTCCTCGGCCTTGAGGACCAGGGCACCGGCGCCGTCGCCGAACAGAACGCAGGTGCCGCGATCTTCCCAATCGAGAATCCGGCTGAAGGTTTCCGAGCCAATGACCAGTGCAGTCTTGGCCGAGCCCGAGCGGATCATCGAGTCGGCGACGGTCAGCGCGTAGAGAAAACCGGTGCACACGGCGTGGACGTCGAACGCGATGCAATCGTTGATCCCGAGAAGCGCCTGAACCTTGGTCGCCGAAGACGGAAAAGTCTGGTCGGGGGTCGCGGTGGCGAGCACGATCAGCCCGATCTCGGTCGCGTCGATCCCGGCGTGGGCCAGTGCGGCGCGCGCGGCGTCGGCGGCGAGGGTCGCGGTGGTCTCGCCTTCACCGGCGATATAGCGGCTGCGGATTCCGGTACGCGCGACGATCCATTCGTCAGTGGTGTCGACCTTGGCGGCGAGCTCGGCATTGTCGACGCGGCGGGCGGGGAGTGCCGAGCCGGTTCCAGCGATGATCGAGCGAAGAGTCATTTGGCGGATCCGTTGGCAAAAGCATGGGCGCGGAATTCGTCGAGATCCTCGCCGATTCGGCGGGTGATGTCGTTGCGCACCATTCGAGCGGCAACACCGATGGCGTTGGCGATTCCCTTGGGGGTGGCGTTTCCGTGGCTTTTGACGACCAGGCCGTTGAGGCCGAGGAACACCGCGCCATTATGATTATTGGGGTCGAGATGGACCTTGAGCATGTGCAGCGCCGGGCGTGACAAAGCGAAGCCGGCTTTCGAACGGAGCGAGGAGGTGAAGGCGCGGCGAAGCAGATCGGTGACAAAGCGCGCGGTACCCTCGGCGGTCTTCAGCGCGATATTGCCCGAGAAGCCGTCGGTGACGACGACGTCGATCTGGCCGCGTGAAAGCTGATCGCCTTCGGTGAAGCCCTTGAAACTCATCTGGAGATAGTCGGCCTCGCGGAGCATGGCGGCGGCCTCCTTCAACTCGTCGGTGCCCTTCAATTCCTCGGTGCCGATGTTGAGCAGTTTGACCCGCGGACTGGCGATCCCGAGCACGGTGCGCGAGTAAGCCGCGCCCATCACCGCGAACTGGACGAGGTTCTGGGCGTCACATTCGGTGTTGGCTCCGAGGTCGAGCATGACCACGTCGTTGGCACCCAATGTCGGAAGCAAGGCGGCGAGCGCGGGGCGGTCGATCCCCGGCATGGTGCGCAGTGCGAGCTTGGCAATGGCCATCAAGGCGCCGGTGTTGCCGGCCGACAGAGCGGCGTCGGCATTACCGTCCTTGACCGCGCTGATCGCCATTCCCATCGACGTCGTGCGCGCGCGGCGGATCGCCTGGCTAGGCTTTTCGCTGCCGCCGATGGCTTCGGTCGTGTGAAAAATCTGGGCGACGTTGGCGAGGCCCTTGTGGCGGGCAAGCTCGGGGCCGATCAGCGCATCATCGCCGAACAATTGGAACCGCAGCGCGCGATCGGTACGGTGAGCGCGCGAAATTCCGGCGACCATTGCCGCCGGGCCGATATCCCCGCCCATGGCGTCGATCGCGATACGCGGGGTGGCGTCCATTTGGCTCGGCCCCTCGTCCGCGATGCCGCTCAGGCCTCGGTCGAGACGATCTCGCGGCCGTTATAATAGCCGCACGCCGCGCACAGATTGTGCGGAATCTTCAGTTCGCCGCAATTCGGGCATTCCTGGAAGCTCGGCACGGCGAGCGCGTGATGACTGCGGCGCATGTTGCGCTTCGAGGGCGAAGTTTTTCTTTTGGGGACGGCCATTGCGGCACCTGCTCTTCAACTGATAAAAAAAAGTGCGACCAACCCTCGCCTCTCTTCACCGGAACCTTCCTGTTTGAAGGGAATGTCCCGCGGCGGCGGTCGGATCGTCGCGAATGCGCGTCCTATAGCGCATGGGCGCGCGGACGCAACCCGTAGGTCAGGCCGCGAGCACTCTGTCCCCGACGAAGGGGTTGGTGGCGCGTTCGTGGGCAAAGGTCGACATCGGGCCGTGGCCGGGGACGAAATTAGTCTCGCCGCCCATCGGCCATAATTTCTCGACGATCGAATCGAGCAAATCCTGGTGATTGCCGCGAGGAAAGTCGGTTCGCCCGATCGAGCCCTTGAATAGAACGTCGCCGACCAGCGCAAGCTTCGATTCGGAATGGTGGAAGACGACATGGCCGGGGGTGTGGCCGGGGCAATGGCGCACCGCGAAGGTCAACTCGCCGACGGTGACACTATCGCCGTCGACCAGCCAGCGGTCACTTTCGAACGGCTTTCCCAGGATGCCGGTCCGCGCGCCATCCTCGGCGAGTCGCTCGATCCAGAAGCGATCGTCCTCGTGCGGCCCTTCGATCTTCACGCCCAATTCGTCGGCAAGGATCCCGGCCGATCCGCAATGGTCGATATGGCCATGGGTCAGGAGGATCTTTTCAATCGTCACGCCCGCCTGAGCGGCTGCCGCCTTCAATTTGGGCAGATCTCCGCCGGGATCGACGAACGCGCCACGCATCGTCTGGGTGCACCAAATCAGGGTGCAATTCTGCTGGAAGGCGGTGACGGGCAGGATCGCGGCGCGGAGCGGGGGATTGGTCATGGACGCGAAATGGCGGCGCGCGGCGGCGGATGCAAGCTCAGGCGGGTTTGGCGGCGTGGCGGAAGCGCTTGGTCAACAGCCAGATCGGGGCGGTCGCGGCGATCAGTGCCAGGGTCGTCAGGCCGCTGCGCGGGTCATACCACAGGATCAGAACAGTAAAGCCGATGTCCAGCATCAGCGCGAGCGCCGGAAGCAGCGGGTAGCCGACCGCCCGGAACGGCCGATCGAGCGCGGGTTCGCTTCGCCGCAGGGCGAAAAAGGACAGATCGACTGCGACGAACATCACCACGGTCAATGTGCCCATCAGCCGAAACGCGGCCTCGAAGCTTCCGGTCGCGGTCATTGCGATCGACAAAAGCAGGAAGATGGCGAGGGCGACGAGCGGTGTTCCCGAGGCGCTGACCTGCGTCGCGTAACGCGGGAACAGTCCGGCGCGGGCGAGGCCGAACAGGATTCGCGGTCCGCACAGGATTCCCGCGTTGCAGCAGCCAAGGATGATGACGAAACCGGTCAGCCCGAGCGCGATCGACCCCGATCGCCCGAGCAGCCGTTCGAGCAACTCGCCGACCGGGATCTGCTGCCCGGCCAGTTCGCCGACACTCATGCTGTGAAACAGCGCAGCGTTGATCCCGAAGTAGAGCAGGGCCACGGCGAGAATCGACCAGAAGATTGCGCGCGGCAGGTTGCGCCCCGGGGCAACGTCTTCCTCGACAAAATAGGTCGGGTTCTGCCAGCCGGTGTAGGCGCCATAGACCAATTGATAAGCGGACAGGATCGCGGCAATTCCGATCGCGATTCCGGGTCCGCTGGTTGCGGAAGCGGGGGCGCCCGGGAGCGCGACCGCAGCGACGATGATCCCGACGAGCAGGCCGACCTTCAAGATCGTGGTGATCATCTGTGCCGCGCGGCCTTCGCGAACGCCCAGCGCGTTGATCCCCGCGAGGCCGCCAATCAGCACGATGGCGAAGCTCAGCTTGTGATCGCCAACCCCGGGCCAGGCGAGAGCAAGAAATTCGGCGCCGGCGATCCCGAGCGAGGCGATCCACGCGGCATTGGTGAGCGCGTCGGTCCAGCCGATGACCATGGCCGGAAAGCCGCCAAAGGCACGGCGGACGGGGACGAACGAGCCGCCCGCCTTCGGAATCGCGGTGAACAGTTCGACGGCGATATTGGCGCCGAGCAGGATATGGACCGCGCCGAACAGCCACAGCGCCATGATCACGACCATGTCGGGCGCCGCTGCGGCGACCGCACCGGGGGTGCGGAGGATCCCGCCGCCGACCATCGAGCCGATCCCGACCGCCAGCCCGAAAGCGACGCCGAGCAGGCGAAGGAGATGACCGGTCGGCGGTGATGCCGATGAAGGGGCGACAGTAGCCATGGTTGATCCCCTGGTGCCGGTGTCCTCCGCTATTTCGCGGCGGTCAAGGCGGGTTGCTGCGGAAGCGTTTCGGTGTGCGGCGGCTGGTCGCTCATCGCCGCTGCAGTCGCTTCGGCACCCCGCAGGGCGCGAAGCAGATTGCCACCGGCAAGCTTGGCGAGGTTAATGTCGCTCCAGCCGCGGCGGATCAGTTCAGCGAAAAGACGGGGGTAGGAATCGACGCCGGTCATACCGGCCGGAGTGACATCGATCCCGTCGAGATCGCCGCCGATGCCGACATGATCATGGCCGGCGATTTGCGCGACATGGTCGATATGGTCGGCGACGAGGGCGACGGTCGCAATAGGCGCGGGGTGAACCTTGTCCCACGCGGCCATGACGGCGTCGCGCTGAACCGGCTGGCCGACGAGCAGTGATTTCTGACGGGCTTCCTCGGCGGCCCGACCGGCGGACCACGTGCGATAGTCGGGCGAGAGATGTCCGGGGTAGAAATTGACCATGACCACGCCGCCATTGGCCGGGAGGAGGCGCAGGACTTCGTCGGGGACGTTGCGCGGATGGTCGCTCAGCGCGCGGGCATCAGAGTGGGAAAAGATGACCGGAGAGCGGGTCGCGGCGATCGCCTGGCGCATCACGTCGGGCGAGACGTGGCTCAAGTCGAGCAGCATGCCGAGGCGATTCATTTCGCTGACGACCGCGAGGCCAAACGGGGTCAGTCCGTGGTAAACCGGATCGTCGGTCGCGCTGTCGGCCCAATCGTTATTCTTGAAATGGGTCAGCGTCATATAGCGCGCGCCAAGCGCGTAAAAGCTGCGCAGCGCGGCGAGATTATTGCCGATGTGGTGGCCACCCTCCATCCCGATCAGCGAGGCGATGCGTCCGGCGCGGTGGATACGGCCGATATCATCGGCGGTGGTGGCGAGTTCGAGATCGCCCGGGTAGGCGGCGACCAGACGCTTGACGATGTCGATCTGCTCGAGCGTTTCGCGGATCGCGGCATCGCCGGTGACCTCCGCAGGGATGTAGACCGACCAGAATTGAGCCCCGACGCGCCCGGCGCGGAGGCGGGCGATGTCGGTCATCAATGGCTTGGCGAGCCGATCGGTGCCGCTGGCAAGGCCGGTGACGCGCATGCCATATTTCTCGCGCAGCTCCCACGGGAGATCATTGTGGCCATCGATCAGCGGGGTCTGCTTGAGAATATGGTCGATTCGAGCGGAGACTTTCGGGTCGATCGACTGGGCATGGAGCGGGGTCGCGGCAACGAGCGCGGTCGTGATCAACAGGGCAGTCCGCATGAGTTTCCCCCCTCAGCCAGTGCGACGGGGTTTACGGGGCGCGTTCCAGCGGCGCAATGAGCGCTGCGATGACCGCGCCCTTCATCCTGTTCGACGACGCGCGCGCCGGGGGCGCCGCCGCGCGGCTTTATCGCGCACCGTTCGAGGTGATCGAGGCAAACCGGCTCGACGAGGTCCGGACGGCGCTCGAGCGGTTGCGCGCGGCGGTGGATGGCGGGGCGCATGCGGCCGGTTATCTGACCTATGAGGCCGGGCTGGCGTTCGAGCCGCGGTTGGCGGCAGGCGCGCGCGAGACCGGCGGGCCATTGTTATGGTTCGGGCTGTTCGACGGGTTTGAGACCGTCGATGCGGCCCGATGGCTGCCCGATCCGGCGGGAGGCTGGGTCGGCAAACCCAAACCGCGGATCGAGCGCGGCGATTATCTGGCCGCCGCCGACCAAGTTCGCGAGCATCTTTTCGCGGGCGATTTTTATCAGGTGAATCTGACCTTTGGCTGCGACGTGGCGGTGGCGGGTGATCCCCTTGCGATCTACGCCCGATTGCGCGCGCAGTCGGCGGCGGGGTGGGGCGGAATATTGCGTCATCCCGGCGGCTGGCTGCTGTCGCTTTCGCCCGAGCAATTCTTCACCATCCGCGAACGCACGATCGAGGCCAGGCCGATGAAGGGAACGGCGGCGAGGGGCGCGGACGATGCCGCCGACCTTGTCGCGATCGCGCGATTGAAGAGCGACCCCAAACAGCGCGCGGAAAATCTGATGATCGTCGATCTGCTTCGCAACGATCTGGCGCGAGTGTCGGAAGCCGGTTCGGTCGCGGTGCCCGATTTGTTCGTGGTCGAGAGCTTTCCGACGCTTCACCAGATGGTATCGCGAGTCACGGCGACGCTGCGCGAGGGGATAAGCGCGGTTGATGTGCTGGAGACGATCTTCCCGTGCGGATCGATCACCGGGGCGCCGAAGCTCGCGGCGATCGAGGCGCTGGCGAAGCTCGAGCCGGAAGCTCGCGGGGCCTATACCGGGGTGATGGGATGGATCGAGCCGACGAGCGCGATCGGGCCGGGCGATGCCGCGTTCAACGTGCTGATCCGGACGCTTGAGATCGGCGCTGAGCCACATGTGGCGAAGCTCGGGCTCGGATCGGGGCTTGTCGCGGACAGCGTTGGCCGCGATGAATGGGCCGAATGCCTGATCAAGGGGGATTTCGTGACCCGATCCGTACCGAACGCTGACCTGATCGAAACCATGCGGTTCGATCCGCATGACGGGCTGATCGAGCTCGACCGCCATCTCGATCGGTTAAGCGGCGCTGCAAGCGATCTTGGGTTCATTTTCGACCGGCATGCCGCGCGCAACGAATTGCAGGCCGCGACCTTCGGCCGGAAGCGTGGCGCGATGGCGCGGCTGCTGCTGTCGCCGACCGGGGCGATGGCGATCGAGGTCAAGCCGGTTGAGGAGTTGGGCGAGCTTCCGGTGCGCGTCGTGGTTCAGCCGCTGCCGGTCGAGCAGGGCGACTATCGGCTGCGCTACAAGACCACCGACCGGCTTTTCTATGACGAAGCGCGGCGGGCGAGCGGGGCGGATGAGACGATCTTCGTCGATCCCGAAGGAATGCTGACCGAGGGAAGCTTTACCAATATTTTTGTCCAGCGTGATGGTGTGCTGGTCACGCCGCCGCTGAGCCGCGGGCTGGTGCCGGGGATATTACGCGCGGTGTTGATCGCGAAGGGCGAGGCGATCGAGGGGGATGTGACGGTCGAGGATCTCGGTGACGGCTTTTTCGTCGGGAACATGTTGCGCGGGCTAATCCCGGCGAAGTTGGCTTAGGGGTTTTTGTTTGGGGTTTCTTGTTGCTCGCTCGCGCTTGAGACGGTGCGGTCTTGCGCTCTAGAAACTCTCACGCCGCCAGCGGGAATCTCAACATCCGGTCGGCGATGGGGACTAATGCCGAGGCGGTGATGCCGACCTTGGCGACGATTTCGGGGTAGGTGGCGTCGAGGCCTCCGGTGAGGGCGCCGAACGCTGGCAGGATGAGCTTGGTTTGCGATGCGACGAAGCAGCGGCGCGAGACATTGCGGCCCTTCATATGGACTCGAAACCTGGGGTGGAAATGACCCGACATTTCGGGCGCGGGATCGTCGCGAACCGCCTCGTGGCGAAGGGTTATGCCCGCGACGTTGATCTCCTCGACGAGCCGGCCGCCGCAATGGTCGATGAAGCCGGCGTCGTGGTTCCAAGTGATCCACACCCAGTCGAGGCGAGCGGTGAGGCCGAAGAGCAGTTCGCGGGCGGCAGCGGGAAGGCGGTCGCAGCCGAAGCGATCATGGAAGCTGTCGCCGAGGCAATAGATGGTCTTCGCGCCTGACGCGGCGACGAGCAGCTCCAGCGCGGACAGGGTTGCTTGCGAATCGTAGGGTGGGAGGAACTGGCCAAGGCGCGCGAACCAGCTTGCTTTTTCGAGGTGGAGGTCGGCGACAAGGAGCGTGTTTTGCGCGGGCCAGAAGAGCGCGCCGTCGGGGGAGGCGAGCAAAGCTTGGCCGGCGAACGAAAAGGGAACCATGACTTTGTGTTTAGCGTCGCAATGGAGGATTTGGGAAGCGCGATCAGGCGTCGGTGGCGAGAACATGATCGCGCAGCGCGCGGGCGTCGTGGAGCGCGTTGTGGGGGACTTTGCTGTTGGCGGCGGTGCTGAAGCCTGGGAGGCGGAGGAGGGAGAAAATGGTCGGGGCGAGATGGACCATGTCGCCCGACTTGGTCAGCACGAGCATACAGAAATGCGCAATATCTTCGGGCCAGTCGGCGACGATTTCGGGGGCGATGTCGCCGACGAGATAGGCCGAGAGCGCTTCGGCGGCGTCGAGACGGTCGAGCGCAGGATGGGTGAGACCGACCGGGACGGTGCCAAGATAGGGCATGACGTGGCGTTCGACCCAGGGGATGATCGGGTCGGGGCATTTGAGGATCGCGTAAAACTCGTCGTCACCATGCTCGGGGACGAGCGCGAGGCTGATGAGAGCGCCGCCGAAGCCATTATATTCGGTGTCGAGAAAGTAGCGCACGCGAGTGGCGTTACTCGCTTTGCGGCTCGGAAGCCTGCTTTTTTTCGGCCTCGCGCGCATCGCGGCCAGCCTGTTCCTCCGCCGTGCGCAAGGCACGACCCCGTTTTTGGTCGGCTTCGGATTGGCTGGTCGTGGCCGCGTCG
>JANPMU010000108.1:0-2029 GCA_031427095.1 Sphingomonas sp. | reverse complement strand
ATGAGCTGCGGCAATTTCGCGCACGGCTTTGCCGCTTCGGGCGAGGACAAATCCGCGATCCGCTCGCTCGACACCCCCAATATCGGCATTGTCACCGCCTATAACGACATGCTGTCGGCGCATCAGCCCTATGGCCGCTATCCCGAAGCGATCAAGATTTACGCGCGCGAGGCAGGCGCGACGGCACAGGTCGCGGGCGGGGTCCCGGCGATGTGCGACGGCGTGACCCAGGGCCAGAGCGGGATGGAGCTGTCGCTGTTCAGCCGCGACACGATCGCTTTGTCGACTGCAGTCGCGCTGTCGCACGGGATGTTCGAAGGCGTCGCCTTGCTCGGGATCTGCGACAAGATCGTTCCCGGACTGCTGATCGGCGCGCTTCGCTTCGGGCATCTGCCGGCGCTGCTGATCCCGTCCGGGCCGATGCCCTCGGGTCTCGCCAACAAGGAAAAGCAAAGGGTTCGGCAATTGTTCGCCGAAGGCAAGGTCGGCAAGGAAGAACTGCTCGCCGCCGAAGCCGCATCCTATCATGGCGCGGGGACCTGCACCTTCTACGGCACCGCCAATTCGAACCAGATGATGATGGAGCTGATGGGGCTGCACATCCCCGGCGCGGCGTTCATCAATCCGGGCACGCCGTTGAGGAGCGCGTTGACCCGTGCTGCGGTGCATCGGCTCGCGGATTTGGCGCGAGGTCGGTCGCGTCCGCTCGGCGAGGTGGTCGACGAGCGCGCGATCGTCAACGCCGCAGTCGGGCTGCTCGCCACCGGCGGATCGACCAATCACGCGATCCATATTCCGGCGATCGCGCGCGCTGCGGGAATCATCTTCGACTGGCACGATCTTGATGAACTGTCGGCCGTGGTCCCGCTGATCGCGCGGGTCTATCCCAACGGGTCGGGCGACGTGAATGATTTTCATTTTGCCGGCGGGGTGGCGTTCGTTGCACGGACCTTGATCGACGCGGGAATGTTGCATGGCGATATTGTGACCGCCGGCGCCGATGATTTCGCAGCTTATGCAACCGCGCCTCGGCTTGAGGGTCAAGCGCTCGCGTGGACGGCGATCGAAGCTTCGAGCAACCTCGACATCCTCCGCCCGGCGAGCGAGCCGTTCCTCGCCGATGGCGGGATGCGGCTGGTCAGCGGCAATCTTGGCCGCGCGATCTTCAAGACCAGCGCGGTCACCCCCGACCGCTGGACGATCGAAGCCCCCGCGCGCATCTTCTCCGACCAGGATCAGGTGCTGACCGCATTCAAGGCGGGCGAGCTCGACCGCGACCTGGTGGTCGTCGTCCGGTTCCAGGGACCGCGCGCCAATGGCATGCCCGAATTGCACAAATTAACCCCGGCGCTTGGCGTCCTCCAGGACAAGGGCTTCAAGGTTGCGCTGGTGACCGACGGGCGCATGTCGGGAGCGTCGGGCAAGGTGCCTGCGGCGATCCATTGCTGCCCCGAAGCGCTTGGCGGGGGGCCGCTGGCAAGGCTGCGCGACGGCGATGTGGTGCGGCTGTGCTCGACCCGCGGAAGCCTTGAGGTGGTCGATGTCGACCTTGCCGCGCGCGACCCCGCGCCCGCACCGCCGCCACCGGTGGGCACGGGACGCGAACTGTTCGCGTTCATGCGCACGCACGCTGATGATGCCGAGCATGGCGCGTCGGCGATGCTTGCCGCGATGGAGAATGACGCATGACGATCGACGATATCATGCGCGTCGCCCCTGTCATCCCGGTGCTGGTACTGGACGGCACGCTCGACCCGGCAGCGCTGGCGCGCACCCTCGTCGCGGCGGGACTGCCGGTGATCGAGGTGACATTGCGCACCTCCGAAGCGCTCGGAGCGATCCGGGCGATGGCGCAAGTTGACGGCGCGATTGTCGGTGCGGGGACAATCCTTGACCCCGACCAGCTCGACGAGGCGATCGATGCGGGTGCCCGGTTCATTGTCTCGCCGGGCTTGACCGATCGAATCGGCAAAGCGGCGATCGGGCGCGGGGTGCCGTTCCTCCCCGGCATCGCCAACGCCGGAGATAT
>JANPMU010000107.1:0-2647 GCA_031427095.1 Sphingomonas sp. | reverse complement strand
TGCCCCTCATACCCTGCCGGGATGGCGATCGCGAAGCCGGTCGCGACCGCATGCCGCTGTCCCGGAGCAAGCGTCACCTCCTCGGCAGCAACGATATCGAGCCCAGCCGCGCCACCGGTCGCATAGGACGGCAGCGGCAGTCCCTCGCCATGCGGCAAGCGGGTGATCGCGATACGGATCATGCCTTGGCCTTCTTCTTTGCCGGCGCCTTCTTCACCGGGGCCTTCTTCGCCGGCGCCTTTTTCGCCGCAGCCTTGTTGACCGCAGCCTTCTTGGCCGGCTTGCGCCCGCCCTTCTTGACCGGGCCCTTGGCCGCTTTGGCATCGATCAGCACGATCGCCTCGTCGAGCGTCAGCGCCGCCGGGTCGGCGCTCTTGGGCAAGGTCGCGTGAGTCGTTCCGTCGGTGACATAAGGGCCATAGCGCCCCGCCATCACCTTTAATTCCTTGGCACTTTCGGGATGGAGCCCAAGCATTGCGAGCGGCTCGCGGCCGCCGCCGCCGCGCTCGCTTTTGGCCGCCGCCGCTTCGGCGAGCTTGACCACCGCCGCGTTCATCCCCGTCTCGAACACCTCCGCGGTCGAACCCAGCCGGGCATATTTGCCGTCATGGACAAGATAGGGACCATAGCGCCCGATCGACGCGCTGATCGGACTGCCCGTTTCGGGATGCGCGCCGATGAGCTTCGGCAATGACAGTAGTTTCAGCGCCATTTCGAGCGTCAGCCCGTCGGTTCCGACATCCTTGGGGATCGACGCGCGCTTGGCGTCTTTTTCCGCGCCCTGCTGGACATAAGCCCCGAACCGTCCGCTGCGCAGCGTGACGCCGTCGCCCAGATCGGTCGGCCCGTCGCTGGCCGCCCCCTCGGCCCCGCACTGCCCGAATTTCTGCGTATATTTGCACTCCGGATAATGGGCGCAGGCGACGAACGAGCCATATTTTCCGCCGCGAAGCGCCAGGCGTCCATTGCCGCACGCCGGGCAAGTCCGCGGATCGCTGCCGTCGTCACGCTCGGGAAACAGCCAGGGGGCGAGGAATTCATCGAGCGCGGCGGTCACTTCGGATGGCTTTTGCTCCATCACTTCGCCGGCTTTCGGCTTGAAGTCCTTCCAGAAGGCGCTCAGCAGATCCTGCCAGCCGGTGCGTCCGCCCGACACATCGTCGAGCCCTTCCTCGAGCTCGGCGGTGTAATCATAACTGACATAGCGCTCGAAAAATCGCTCGAGAAAGGCAGTGACCAGCCGCCCGCTCTCCTCGGGGATGAAGCGGTTCTTGTCGCTCCGGACATATTCGCGGTCCTTCAGCGTCTGGAGAGTCGCGGCATAGGTCGAGGGACGCCCAATCCCGAGTTCCTCGAGGCGTTTGACCAGGCTCGCCTCGGAATAACGCGGCGGCGGCTGGGTGAAGCTCTGGACCGCATCGACCGAGCGCTTCATTGGCGCGTCGCCCGCCTTGAGCAAGGGCATCCGGGCGCCGTCCTCGTCGTCGGCCTTTTCGTCGCGCCCCTCTTCGTAAAGCGCGAGATAACCGGGAAACAATGTCACCTGGCCCGTGGCGCGGAGCGTCGCACGGCCAGCGCCATCGGTCAGCTCAACCGTCGTACGCTCAAGTCTCGCGGACGCCATCTGGCTCGCCAGCGCGCGGTTGAAAATCAGCGTGAACAGTCGCCCGTGATCGCCGCTGGCGGCTTCGGAGCGGGTGAATTCGGTCGGGCGGATCGCCTCATGCGCTTCCTGCGCATTCTTCGCCTTGCTCGTATACAGCCGCGGTTTGTCGGGGACATAGCCCGCGTCATAGCGCGTAGCGATCGCCTTGCGCGCCGCGCTGATCGCCTCATCGGCCATCTGCACTCCGTCGGTGCGCATATAAGTGATCAGCCCATCCTCGTAGAGCGACTGGGCAAGCCGCATCGTGTGGCTCGCCGAGAAACCCAGCTTGCGCGACGCTTCCTGCTGCAGGGTCGAGGTCGTGAACGGCGGCGGCGGATTGCGGGTGAATGGCTTGGTTTCGGTCGACGCAACGGTAAACCGCCCGGCTTCGACCACCGCCCTGGCCGCGTCGGCATCGCCCTTGTTGCCGATCGTCAGCCGATCGATCTTTTTGCCGTCGAGCCCGACCAGCCGCGCCGTGAAGCCTTGCCCGTCGGCCTCGAACAGCGCGGACACCGACCAATATTCCTGCGCGCGGAACAGCTCGATTTCGCGCTCGCGGTCGACGATCAGCCGCAGCGCGACCGACTGGACGCGCCCCGCCGACTTGGCCCCGGGAAGCTTGCGCCACAGGATCGGCGACAGCGTGAAACCGACCAGATAATCGAGCGCGCGCCTCGCCCGATACGCGTCGATCAGATTTTCGTCGAGGCTACGCGGATGCTTCATCGCTTCGGTCACGACCGCCTTGGTGATCGCGTTGAACGTCACCCGCTCGACCTTGGCCGGGAGCAGTTTCTTCTTTCGCAGCACTTCCTGGACGTGCCAGCTGATCGCCTCGCCCTCGCGGTCGGGATCGGTCGCGAGGATCAAGGTGTCGGCGGTCTTCGCCACGTCGGCGATCGCCTTCAACTGGCGCGCCTTGTCGGGGTAGGTTTCCCACAGCATGGCAAAGCCGTCGTCGGGATCGACCGACCCGTCCTTGGGCGGAAGATCGCG
>JANPMU010000106.1:0-2667 GCA_031427095.1 Sphingomonas sp. | reverse complement strand
CCTGATGCTCGCTACGCATTTGATCTGCGGGCTGGCGTTTATCGCGCTCCACCTTTCGGTCGGGATGGCGGCACTCAAAGGGGCATTGGTCATACTCGGCCTGACGGTCGCGCTAGACGTGGTTGCTGCGATCGTCCTTATGCTGCGCGACCGCTTCAACCTCGCTCCGCACGCCGTCACGCGAGCGCTCTGCATTTATGTCGCCGCTTCGGGGCTGCTGTGGATGCTGTTCGGATCAGCGGTGGCGAGCATTCCCCATCTTCCGGATGACGCTTATCTTTCGCTCGCGCTTGGCGCTGGCGTCACTGTCGCGGCGATCGTCGCGATCGGCTCACCGCCGGTGTCGGTCGTCAATGCGATAATCGCCATGGTGGGTGCCAATTTGTTCGCCGGCGCGCCGGAGATCACTGCGGGAATTGCGCTGCTATCGCTGGCTACGGTGGCGTACAGCGTCGCCGGCGCGCGGACGATGCTTGCCGCGGCTCGCCAGCGGTTCCACCTTGATGCCCAGGCGCGCAAGGCCCTGCGCTTCGTCCACGAATTCGAGAACAGCGGCCGCGGCTGGTTTTGGGAAACCAACGCCCAGGGCACCCTGTCCTATGTTTCGCAGCAGCTTGCCGACGATTTCAAATGCATGCCGGAGGCGCTGCTCGGTCGTCAATTCAACGATCTTCTGTCAATCGGCACCGCGACCGGCGACAATTTGCGCGAAGAGCGCACGCTCGGCTTCCACCTGTCCGCGCGCTTCCCCTTCGCCGACGTGGTCGTGCGCGCCGCGAGCCACGAGGACGTTCACTGGTCGCTGTCGGGCAACCCGATCTTTGACGAGCGCGGCCGATTTCTCGGCTTCCGCGGGATTGGCACCGACCTCACCGAACAGCGCCGGTCGGAACAGGAAATCAGCCGCCTTGCCCGGTTTGATTCACTGACCGGACTGCCCAACCGCGCGTTGATGCGCCAGACGCTCGACGAAGCCCTGCGCAACGCCGCGCGGCGCCAAAAGGGCTGTTCGCTGTTCCTGATCGATCTCGACCGGTTCAAGAACGTCAACGACACGCTTGGTCATCCGGTCGGGGACGCCCTGCTCCGTCAGGTCGCGCAGCGACTGACTTCGGTGATGGGCAACCATGGTCAGGTCGGTCGGCTCGGTGGCGACGAATTCATGGCCGTGCTTCCCGGCACGGTCGAAACCGGACTGCTCGAATCGCTCGCCAAGACGCTGATCGAGGTCGTTTCACGAGTCTATATGATCGAGGGCCATCGCGTGACGATCGGCGCATCGGTGGGAATTGCGATCGGCGACCCCGGCCGCGCATGCGCCGATTCGATGGTGCGCAATTCCGACCTCGCGCTGTACGCGGCCAAGGCGGACGGGCGCGGCAAGCATTGCTTCTATGTAGCGGCGATGCACAGCGAGGCGTCGGACCGCCAGATCCTCGAGAATGACCTGCGCCAGGCGCTCGAGCGCAGCGAGCTCAGCGTTGCCTACCAGCCGATTGTTCGCGCGGCGGGCGAAGATGTCTGCGGTTTCGAGGCGCTGGTCCGCTGGAACCATCCAACGCGCGGCGCGATCTCGCCCGAAAAGTTCATCCCGTTGGCCGAAGAATGCGGCATGATCGGCCGAATTGGGACCTTCGTGCTCAAGGCCGCGCTCGGCGAAGCGGCACGCTGGCCCGAGCAGATCCGGATTGCGGTCAACCTGTCGCCGATCCAGTTCAACGATCCAGAGATTGCCTCCATCGTCGGGGCTGCGCTCAAGGAATCGGGGGTTCGCGCCGAACGGCTCGAACTTGAAATTACGGAGGGCGTGTTCCTTGCCGAAGGCGATTCGACCGATGTTACCTTCGCGCGTCTCAAAGGTCTCGGAGTGCGGCTTGCCCTGGACGATTTCGGGACTGGTTACAGCTCGCTCGGCTATCTGAAAAAGGCGCCGTTCGACAAGATCAAGATCGACCAGAGCTTCGTCAAGGGCGCGGCGTCGAGCATGAACCGCAACAGCGCGATCATCCGCGCAATCGTCACGCTGGCCGATTCGCTGGGCATGGACACGACGGCCGAGGGGGTCGAGACGCACGACGACCTCCAACTCGTCCGCGAGCTCGGCGTCAGCCAGATCCAGGGCTATATTTTTGGCCGTCCGGGCGATGCCGAATCAGCGATGGTTCTTGCCAACAGCAAATCGGTCGAAGCCGATGGCTTCCAGTGCGTCCGCGAGCCGCGCCAGCGGCTGATGCGCCGGGCGATGGCCGCAATCGACGGCGAAACGGTCGAAATCCGACTACGCAATATTTCGGCGATGGGCGCGCTCGCCGAAACTGATCGCGCGGTCGCGCCTGGAACGCGGATCGCGCTCGACATCATTGGCGTCGGGCCGATGATCGGCACCGTGCGCTGGGCGCAGGAAGGCAAATTCGGCCTGCAATTCGCCGAGCCGTTCGATGTCGCCCGGCTTGCCCCCAGACCGACCCCCTCGACCGTGCACCCGTGGTATGTGACCCGCGACTCGGAAAAAGCTGTCGGCTAAAACTGTTCGACGGCAAGCTCCATGACGCTTGCGGCGCCGGCTTCGACCTTGCGACGCAGCGCGCTGGCGACGACCAGTTCGCGCGCCGCGAAATAACGCGCGGTGGTCAGCTTGGCTTCGTGGAAGGCGCGATCCTCGCCCGG
>JANPMU010000105.1:0-6473 GCA_031427095.1 Sphingomonas sp. | reverse complement strand
GCTTTAGGTTGTGTGGACACTTACCGGAGCCATAGGATGGTTGCTGCGATGGAGATGATGGCGAGATAGTTTCGGGCTGTTTTTTCGAAGCGTGTAGCGACACGGCGGAACTGCTTAAGTTTGCTAAAGCAGCATTCGACGAGATGGCGCTGGGCATAGAGATGCTTGTCGAGCGGGTATTTGCGGGTGCGCGAGGGATTGCTGGGGATGACGGCGAGCGCACCCTTGTCGGCGATTACCTGGCGAAAGTGGTCGGCGTCATAGGCGGTATCGGCCATGACCACCTTGGCGGGCAATCCCTCGATCAGCGGCGCGGCTTGCGGCACATCACCTCGGTGCCCGGCAGTGAGGGTGAATCGGACGGGACAGCCCAGTCCTCGAACCGCGAGGTGGATTTTGGTACTCAGACCGCCGCGCGAACGACCAATGGCCTGATCTTCAGACCCCCCTTTTTTGCGCCCGCCGCATGCTGGTGGGCGCGAATCACGGTCGAATCGACAATCAGATATTCGAAGTCCGGATCATCGGACATCGCCTCGAAGATGCGCCACCAGACGCCCTTGATGCTCCATCGGCTGAACCGCCGAAACACGCTGTTTCAGTCGCCGAACACCTCTGGAAGGTCGCGCCACGGAGAGCCCGTCCGCACGATCCACAACACGGCTTCGACGAACATCCGGTTGTCCCGACCGGTCGATCCCTTCTGGTCCGGACGCCCAATGATCAGCGGTGCCATCCGCTCCCATGCCGTGTCACTCAGCACCAATCGATCCATCACACCCAAGGCTGCCTCCAAAAAGCAGTCTTGAATCACAACTCATGCAAAAAGGGAATCCCAAGAGTCCACACAACCTAGAACTTGGCGCCGGCCCTGATGCCGATGGTCCGCGGCCGTCCGGGGCCGACCAGCACGTCCGAGCAGCTCGAGCAGGCGACCCCGCGCGACAGGTCGTTGCGCTTGTCGAACAGGTTGGTCGCGAACGCCTCGAGCGAGAACCGCCGGAAATCGATCCCCGCGGCCAGGTCGACGGTGGTCGCGGAACGGATGCGGCCAAAGTAGGAGTTGGGATCGACGATTACGCCATTTGCGTAGGGGACCAGCAGCAACGCCGTCCGCAGCGTCGCCGCTGCCGAACTCTGGTGCGCAACCGCAGCTTGAACATGCGCTTTGGTAGTAGGTCCAACCCGCCAACCATAGCGCGCCGTCGCGATCGCTTTGAATTTTGGCGTGACCGGCAGTCGCGTGCCCTTCGGAACCGCGATGAAATTTTGGAGGTCATCGGCGGTAACGTCCGAGCAATCGTCGACAGGCGAGTCGAAGAAGCAGATATCCTGTTTCGTCTTGGCATCGGTATAGGATGCCGCAGCATTGAGCGTGAAGCCGCCGCCGACATAGCTCACATCGCTTTCGATCCCGCGAATCCGCGCGTCGGACCCGTTGTGAATTTCGGTGAAGCTATTGAGGCCGAGGAAGGAGTATTGGAACTTCTCCCATTTCTGCTGATAGATTGCGCCGTTCCACCGCACCGCGCCACCGCCGAGCGTGGTTTTCCAGCCGATTTCATAATTCATCAGATAGTCGGCGTCGTAGGGGCGGATGGTGGCGCGACGATTGATCCCGCCGGGGCGGAAACCGCGCGACCAGGTCGCGTAGACCATGATGTTGTCGTTAGGCTTATATTGCGCGTTAAGGCGGTGGGTAAAGCCGCTGCCCTTCTTGCGTTTGGGCACCAATTTGCCGTCCCGGAAATCGGCGAGGTTGGTGCACGGCGTGCCATTGATCTGGCCGTCGAGGATGAGCGTCGCGTCAGCCCCCGCTAGCTGGGCATCGCGCAGGGTCAGGCCGCCAACGGTATAGCATCCGGCAACACCGGTGAACGAACTGCCACCGGCATTGGGCGGCGGATTGTCGTCCCCACCCTGGAAGTAAGCTGGGTTACGACCGAAACCGAAGAAGCCGAACAAGGAGTTGTCGAACTTGAACAACCGGCCCCCTGCGGTAAGGGTAAGCTTGGGGGTGAGGTCGTAGGTCAGCTCGCCGAACAAGGCGTAATCCTTGTCGATCCGCTCCTGCTTGGTCAGCCACAATGTCCCCGGTCGACCGTTGACCGACAATAAGGGCGCGAGATCGGTGACCAGATAATTCTGGAAAATGTCGTTCGACTGGCGCTGGTAAAAAGCGCCGACCAGCGCGCGCAGCGGCTTGTCCTGCGGCGAGGCGAGGCGCACTTCCTGGCTCATTTTCTTGAAATGATCGGTGGCGTCGATCGTCTGGCGCGGATCAATGATATCGCCCGCCGAATCCTGGAAATAGAAATAATAAGCGATCCCGCCGACACCTTCGTAAAGCTGGTCATAGGCATCCGAATAATCGGTGTAATCGGTGAAGCTGTGTGTCTTTCGGTCGAGATAGGCGCCCGCGTAGGTCAGATCCCAATTGCCGATCTTGCCCTCGATCGTCAGCGCCGCCTGGGTGAAGCGGTCGTTACGGAATTCGCCATAGAAGCGATCGGCGTTGAGATCGCCAAGGTCGGGGTCGTAGCCAAACACCCCATTCGCCTTGAGGTTCTGGTGGAGGATCGTCGGGGTCACCGTCCAATTGTCGTCTAGGTCGATCTTCAATGCCGCGCGGCCGCCATAGGTTCGCTGGGTGTTGATATTGTCGTCGATCACGTCTTCATTGTCGAAGCTGACGCCGTTGCGGATGCAGCCTGCGGCGAACCCGTCATCGTCGTAAATGGTGTCGCCGCAATAGGTGCGCGACGCGAAGACATTGTCGATGTAGCCCGCGTCCTTCTGGTAGAAACCGACCAGGCGCAGCGCTGCACTACTCCACAGCGGCAGATTGATCATTCCTTCCAGCTTGCCGCCCTGGTCGCCGTGCGCGACCGTGTTGACCTCGGCATCCACTCGGCCCGACGTGACCCCAAGCTCGGGCTTGTTGGTGATGATCCGGATGGTGCCGGCCTCGCTCGATGCGCCGTAGAGCGTGCCCTGCGGCCCGGCGAGGCTTTCGATCCGCGCGATGTCGTAGATGTGGACGTCGAGCGTTCCGCCGATGGTCGTCACCGGCTGCTCGTCGAGATAGGTCCCGACCGACGGCAGCGAACCCGAATGGTTGCCATCGCCGCCCGACGCGACCCCGCGCATGTAGACCACGGTCACGCCCGGCTGAAGCGTCTGGAAGCTGACCGACGGGAGTTGTTTGGTGTATTGCTCGAAGTTCGAGATGTTGAGCTGATCGAGGCGCCGTGTGCCGATCGCCTGGATGCTGATCGGGACGTTCTGGAGATTTTCTTCGCGCTTCTGGGCGGTGACGATGATCTCGTTGTTATCAGTCTCCAGGCCATCGCTGGGCATCTGCTCTTGCGGGGTTGGGGCAGTGTCACTGGCGCCGCTTTGCGCGAACACCGGTGAGGCCAGCGCGGTCGAGGCGAGAAGACCAATGGCCGCTGCACGCAATGACTTGTCGATCATAAAACCCCCGACTTATCAGCTGGGAGGGTGCTGGAACCGGATGCGGGGTGCGTCAACCGGGCAAGGGCGCGCGCCGGTCGATTATTTCAAATGTGTGTCAAAGTGACTGCAGGTACGCCGGGGTAGGAATCGACAATCGGCCCAAGCGCATCGCGCAGCGGATCGAGGAAAGCATCGTAACGCCGCCACTCGTCGGTCGCATCGCGATAAATTGGCTGACGCACCTGTTCCGAACTGGCTGTGCGGACCGCGCGTTCGGTCGTATGGAAGTCGAGGCAGGCGGGATCGAACGGAAGGCCGCAGGCTTCGAGCAGCGCGCGTACCTCGGCCTCAGTGTCATCGACTATCCGTTCATAGATCACGCGATGCACGCGCTGCGGAAGTATGTGATCGACGTGCGCCATGAGCCTGACATAGTCGCGATAATAAAGCCCCATGTCGGTGAGGTCGTAGCTGAACGCTTGGCCGCGCGCGTAATGCTGGCGGAAATTCGAAACGCAACAGCCCAATGGATGACGGCGGGCATCAATGATCGTCGCGTTGGGCAGGACCAAGTGAATGAACGGCACGAACAGCCAGTTGTTGGGCAATTTGTCGATGAACCGCGGACGATCAGTGCGGCGCTGGACCGCAGACCGTCTCAGATATTCCTCGCCCAGCGCACGGCGCTGGCTCTCGTCCAGCTTGAGCAGGCCGGCTGGATAATCCGCGATCGAGCGCGCCACGGCGGGAATGTCGGGCAGTTCGCTGGTCCCTTCGACCTGCGGATGCGAGGCCAGTATCTGTTCGAGCAGGGTCGAGCCGGCCCGCGGCATGCCAACAATGAAGATGGGGTCGTGTGCCTCGGTACCACCGGGCGTCGCCGCAATGGTCGTCGCGGAGAAAGCGGCAATGCTGCGGTCGACCATGCGGCTTATCTCGGCCGGACGATAGGGCTGACTTTTCAGCCTCAGCGCATTGGCGGCGGCGTAGTGAGTAAAGGCCCGATTGGCGTCGCCCGTATCGTGCATTGCCTTGCCAAGGGCGAAATCGAGCTGGAATTGATCTTCGTCGCTGATTGCCGGGTCCGCAAGAGCCGCCTGCATCGCGTCTACGTCGGAGCCGGTGAAACGCACCGTCTTCAAATTGGCCAGGCTCCACCACGCTTCCCCCAGAGAAGGCTTGAGCGCGATGGCGCGGCGATAGGCTGCGATCCCCTCGGCCTGACGACCGACGGTTTTGAGCATGTGGCCGTAGCTCAACCAAACGCGCGGTTGCCTCGGTGCCTTGGCGAGAACGCCTTCGTAAAGTTCAATCGCATCTTCGAAGTTGCCGAGCCGGCCCAGGGTCGCCGCCTTGAGGTTGGAATGGCCGATCTCATCGGGCTCGGCAGCAAAGACTTCGTCAAGCAATACGAGGGCTTCCGCAGGGCGCCCGAGCCGCCCGACCAGCAGTGCGAGATTGGCGCGCGCGGCGGTGAATCCGGGGGACAGCTCAAGCGCGCGGCGGAGCAGGCTCTCGGCAATGGTCATCCGACCGAGTCTTCCCGCCACCTCGGCAAGCATGCGGATTGCCTGAGAATCGAAAGGATCGTCCTTAAGGTGTGCCTTGAGCAGCCGTTCGGCCACGTCGAGCCGGTTCTCGTGCAAAGCCAGGGCCGCCTCGATCCGTCTTTCGCGCCAGTGGCGTGGATGGCTCGCAGCAAGCGTCATCGTGCGATCCTAGACCGCGCGTGAGGGGCTGAACAAGAGCCCGCCCGCGTCGGCCGTCCCCGAGTCGCAGCGCGAGTTCGGGCGTTTCGGGGGCGATTGAGGCTTCGGTCCCGTTTCGAGACGGGCGTTGTCAAAAATTTCCGGACATCGCTTCCGTGCCGGTCTCGTTTCGAAGCGCGAGGATGAATCGACCACGCAAGCTCCGTTTACCTTTTATAAACCTAGATTATAAAACTACCGCTTCATGTTAAATCAACAAGCCGTCGAATCTATTGCTTCGACTTATATAACACACCCGAACCAAAGGATAGGCTAAAACCAAAGATATGTAACAATAACTTCACGTAAATAGGAAACTATATTTGAAATATCTTACAATGTTAACCATTATAATCTTGAATTTTGGCGTATCCATTTCGTCGTGAATCAGTGTCCTTAACCAAATGATCTTGCCAAACGCTATCAGTCCGTGTCTTTTTGCTGTCGATGCGCGGAGTGCACTTCCGACACGTTAACCTTTCCGATTAATCGGGGCGAGGCGAACAAGAGGCACTTCACACGAAATTCAGCGCCGCAGTTCGACCGCGACGCAGGTAGCTAGAGGTGGGTTATGCGATACGAAGATGCTTCCCTGACGGGCTCTTTCTCGGCCGATAACGCTGCGGAATTCTCCGGTCCGAGCGCGCGCAACGACGCTGATGTCATCTTGGCCGGCCATTACGGTCCGGCCACGGGCAACACGATCAACGGTACGGGCACGATCAGCGGATCGGCGGGCGCCGATCTGATCGGCGCCGGTCAGGCCAGCATCACGGCGATCCAGGGAGCGGGCGGGACTGACACCACCTTCTCGAGTGGCAATCTCCAAATTGCTGGCCAATATGGCGTGCTGACGATGAATGCGCAGGGCGGGTATAGCTATGTGCGCAACCACGGCACGCCGGACGGTGTGTCGGACGTGTTCACTTACACGCTGACCGGCAAGGACGGCAGCGACATGGCGACCCTGACGATCAACATCGGCAAGACGCCGGCGGTGATTCAGGCCAATGCGGTCCAGGTTGTTCCGGGACCCGACGGCGTCGTCACGCTTCCGGCTGGCGTCGAGCTGTCCGACGTTCATGTCGTCGGTCGCAATCTCGTCATCGACCTTCCCGACGGCACGCAGATGATCATCATCGATGGCGCGGTGTTCGTGCCGCAATTGGTGCTGGGTACGGTCGAAGTACCGGCGACCAATCTCGCGGCGCTGCTGATCGATTCTGAGCCGAAACCCGCCGCTGGCAATACGCCGCAGAGCAGCGG
>JANPMU010000104.1:0-10770 GCA_031427095.1 Sphingomonas sp. | reverse complement strand
GCTGTGCGCGCCGTAGCTTAAGCCCACCGAGGCCGAGGCCCGCGCGACCTCCTCCTGCGCCACGACATGCTCGAGATAGCCGAGGCCCAATCCGCCATATTCCTCCTCGACGGTGATCCCGTGCAAACCCAGCTCGCCCATTTGCGGCCACAGCTCGAGCGGGAAGCGGTCCTCGGCGTCGATCGCAGCGGCAATCGGCGCGATCTTGTCGCTGGCGAAGCGCCGCGTCGTGTCGCGGATCATGTCGGCATTCTCGCCAAGGTCGAAATCGAGGCCGAAGTCCATGCGCGTCTCCTGTCGAGCGGCGGGTAGCATCGGCACCGTGGTTTGAACAAGGCGGGGCGCACGCCTAAGTGGAGCGCATAATGGACCCTTGGAGTATTGTCGTGAACCAAGACCCGATCGTCATATTGTCCTACGCGCGCACCCCGATGGGCGGGTTCCAGGGGGCGCTGTCGGGCGCGTCGGCGACGCAATTGGGAGCGGCGGCAGTCAAGGCGGCGGTCGAGCGCGCCGGGATCGACGGAGCGGCGGTCGACAAAATCTACATGGGCTGCGTGCTTCCCGCCGGATTGGGCCAGGCGCCCGCGCGGCAGGCGGCGCTGGGCGCGGGGCTCCCCCCATCGGTCGAGGCGACGACGGTCAACAAGATGTGCGGATCGGGAATGCAGGCGGCGATCATGGCCGCCGACGCGCTCGCTGCGGGCTCGGCCGATGTGATCGTCGCGGGCGGGATGGAGTCGATGACCAACGCCCCCTACCTCAGCCAGCGCCACCGCAGCGGCGCGCGCATCGGCCATGATGTATTGAAGGATCACATGTTCCTCGACGGACTGGAGGACGCTTATGAGCCCGGGCGGCTGATGGGCAGCTTTGCCGAGGAATCGGCGCGCGAATATCAATTCACCCGCGAAGCGCAGGACGAATATGCGATCGAATCGCTGACCCGCGCGCGCGCCGCGATCGACAGCGGGGCGTTCGACCGCGAGATCGTCGGCGTCGAAGTCGCGGGGCGCAAGGGCAGCGTCCTGGTCTCGACCGACGAGCAGCCGGGCAAGGCCGACCCCGCCAAAATCCCGACGCTCAAACCCGCTTTCGCCCGGGACGGAACGATCACCGCCGCCAACGCCTCGTCGATCTCGGACGGGGCGGCCGCGCTGGTAATGACCCGGATGAGCGTCGCCGAGCGGCTCGGGATCACCCCCGTCGCGCGGATCGTCGCTTACGCCGCGCACGCGCACGAGCCGGCCAGGTTCACCACCGCCCCCGTCCCCGCTCTTCGAAAGGCGCTTGAGCGGGCCGGCTGGAGCCAGTCGCAAGTCGATTTGTTCGAGGTCAATGAGGCGTTCGCCTGCGTCGCGATGATCGCGATGCACGACCTCGGGATTTCGCGCGATATGATCAACGTCAACGGCGGCGCGACCGCGTTGGGCCACCCGATCGGCGCATCGGGCGCACGCATCCTCGCCACCCTGATCGCCGCGCTGCAAAACCGCGGCGGCAAGCGCGGGCTGGCGAGCCTGTGCATCGGCGGCGGCGAAGCGACGGCGATGGCGGTCGAGTTGGTTTGAGAGCGACGTCTTGACGCCAGATTCGCACCCGTAACGAATCCCTGATAAGCCCTCGCGCTTCGCAACAGGGAGAAGATGCATGCACAAGATCATGTTGTTCGCCGCCGTCGCCGCGCTGGTCGGCTGTTCGCAGGAAACCGCGGCGCCGCCCGCCGAAGATGTCAACGTCGCCGCATCAGAAACCGCGACCCCCGCCGCGACGCCCGCCGCGATGTCGCTCAATGGGACGACGTGGACCTATACGGAGGATGGCAAGAACATCGAAGAATCGATCGATGCCACCGGCAATTATATCGCGACCGTCGGGGCCGATCATGACGACCATGGCACCTATGTCGCACGCGACAACAAGGCCTGCTTCACCAGCGCGATGACCAAGGATGGCGAGATGTGCTGGACCGCCGCCGACGCCGCGATCGGCCAGGCCGTCGAAGCCGTCAGCGACAAGGGTGAGAAGATGATGGTCACCCGCGTCGCCTATGTCGCGAAGACGATGTAATAATCGCTTTACCGGTCGATGGCGGGACGCTGGCTTGATCTATTCCACCGTCTCGCCGTCACTGGTACCCCATAGGTCGGCTTGCGCGATATAGCCCGCGCGCTTGCCGACGGTGATGTGGCACCAGCCGCCCGCGCATTGCTCGATGCGGCCGACCACTCCGGGTTCGGCGGTGTAGGCGACGCGGCTCGCTTCCGATGCGGCGGCGTGGATGTTGCGTGGGCTCCCCGGCTTGACGATCGCGGTGCGGCGGTCGCTGAGCAGCGTGACCAGCATCCAGCCTTTGGACCCGTCGGAATCCTCGATCATCCGCCAATTGGGGTAGGTCTTGACCACGCGGACCGGCAGGTCGCGGCGCTGGTAGAGCCATAATCCGGGATAATTCTTGCCCGGCCCGCTGCGCATCATCGCCTCGCCCGAAGCAATCGACGCCCAGTAAGGCGGGGTCTTGTCCTGCGCGAGAGCGGGGGCGGTGAGGGTGAGGAGGAGCGCGGCGGCGGCAAAAATCTTCCCCTGCTTTTGCAGGGGAGGTGGCCGTCGGCACGGCTGACGGAGGGGCCCCTCCACCGTCTTCGACGGTCCCCCTCCCCTCGAAAACGAGGGGAGGAATTTCGCGCCCACGCTCACGCCCCCGTCAAAATCCGGTCGACCAATTGCTTGACCGTGGGCACGAACCCGTTCGAATAAAACGGGTCGCTCTTGAAGCGGAACGCCGAATGGCCGGCGAACATGAGGTTTTCCTCGGTCGGCCCGCCATGCGCGATGTCCTGCAGCGTCTTCTGGATGCAGAAGCTGCGCGGATCGGCCAGCCGCCCGGTGCTGTTCTTCTCATTATCCGCCCACGATGAGAAAGCGCATTGCGACAGGCAGCCCATGCAGTCGGTCTGGTCCTTGCGGATGATCTTCTCATCCTCGGGCGTGACGTACACCAGCGTGTCGTCCGGCGTCTTCATCGCCTGCGTGAACCCCGCGCCAAACCATTCGCGGGCATGCTGCAAATCGCCCTTGGTCACCCAGTAATTCTTCTTGGTGCCAATGCCGACGTCGAGCTGAAAGGCATGATCGCCGACCGCTTCCTTGGTGAACGCGATCTGGCGCTCGCTGCGCGCTTCCAGCCAGCGCAGGAACGGGTTGCGCACCGCAGAGGAATAAAATCCGGTCGGCGAGAAGCGGTGGAGGAGAATGTCGCCGTCCTCGAGCGTCGTCAGCCGCGCCTTCCACCCGGTCGGGATCGGGCTTTCCTGGGTCAGCAGGGGTCGCGTTCCGAACTGGAACATGATCTGCCCCAACTCGGGATTGTCGATCCAATTCTCCCATTCCTTCAAATTCCACACGCCCCCGGCCATGACGATCGGAACGCTGTCGGCGATGCCGCCTTCGCGCATCGTCGCGCGCAAATCGGCGACGCGCGGATAGGGATCCTGCGGTACGCGCGGGTCTTCGGCGTTGCTCAGCCCATTATGCCCGCCCGCCAGCCATGGATCCTCATAGACCACCGCCGACAGCCACTCGGCGGCCTTGTGATAGGCCCGCTTCCACAAGGCACGAAAAGCCCGGCCCGAGCTGATGATCGGCAGATATGTGACGCCGTGCGACGCCGCGATTTCGGACAGCTTGTACGGCATGCCCGCGCCGCAGGTGACCCCGGCGACCAGCCCCTTGGTGCGTTCGAGCACGCCTTCGAGAACGCGCTGCGCACCGCCCATTTCCCACAGCACATTAATATTGATCGCGCCGCGCCCGTTGGCGATGTCATAGGCCTTTTTGACCTGCGTCACCGCGCCGTCGATGGCATACTGGACCAATTCCTCGTGCCGCTCGCGGCGGTTCAGGGCATGATAGACCTGCGGAATGATGCGGCCTTCATAGTCGTAACTGTCGGCGTTGACCGCGCTGACCGTGCCGATTCCGCCCGCCGCCGCCCAGGCGCCTGAACTGGCATGGTTGGTCGCCGAAACGCCTTTGCCGCCCTCGACCAGCGGCCACACTTCGCGGCCCCCGTAGACGATCGGCTTGAGCCCCTTGAACACGCATCTCTCCTTGGATTTCGCGGGCTATATAGGGCGGCGCGGCGGGTTTTGCTTGAAAAATCTGGACGCTTGGCTTGGCCAACGCATTTGGGCCGGGAATCGCTCCCCGGCCCATATCCCGATCATCCTGGCGAGCGGCGCGACGCCATCCATCCGACGCGTCGCAATGGCCTCGTCGCTACACTCCTCGCAATGACGCGTGACTAAGGTCTGTTTCAGTAAGACGGCGAAGCTGAAACAGACTCTAGCAGCGCCCTTTCGCGACTTCCTTGCCGACCAGAGCGCCGATCGCGCCGCCGACGATCGCGCCGGTGGTTCCGCTGCCGCCGCGGCGATAGCCATAATAGTCGCGACTGCCGCGGGTCACTTCGCGCCCGAGCAGCGCACCGGCGACCCCGCCGACGATCGCCCCGGTGGTGCCATTGCCACACCGACGACGATAGCCATCGCCATTGTAGCCCTGCCCATAATAGCGGTTGCTGGCATAGCTGCTATTGTCATAGCCATAACCATTAGAGCCGTTGTCGTAATAGCCGTTGTCGTAGTTGCGATTGTCGTAGTTGCGATTGTCGTAGTTGCGATTGACGCTGCGACCGTCATAGCCGCTGTTGTAATAGCCATTGTCATAATAGCGGCTGGCATGCTTTTGCTTGTGGTGACCATTGCCATGGGCGCTGGCCGCAGTCGGCGCGACGACCATCGTGGTCGCTGCGGCCGCAAGGATCAATTTGCTGAACATATCGAAACTCCGTTCCTACGCGATCGAACGCGAAACGCGCGTCGATCATGGAGCGTGTTTGGGCCGATCGATCTGACGCCCCGCTGAACAACCGATTCAGGAAATGGCAGCCTGAAGCGCATAGTCGAGCCCGATGTCGACCGCGGGGGCTGACTGGGTAATCCGCCCGACCGAAATATAATCGACTCCGGTTTCGGCGATCGCGCGAATCGTGTCGAGCCGAACCCCGCCCGAGGCCTCGCACTCCACCCGCCCGGCAACCAGCGCAACCGCTTCGCGCAGCATGTCCGGCGCCATATTGTCGAGCAGCAGCCGGTCCGCGCCGGCCGCGAGAGCAAGCTCGATCTGCTCCAGCCGGTCGACCTCGACCTGAACGGGAAGCGTCAGCCCGGCGGCCTTGGCAGCGCGCACCGCCGCCTCGACCCCGCCGCATACCGCAATATGATTATCCTTGATCAGCACCCCGTCATCCAGTCGCATACGGTGATTCCGGGCGCCCCCCATCCGCGCCGCAAACTTGTCGAGCAGGCGCAGCCCAGGGATGGTTTTGCGCGTGTCGAGCAGGATCGCGCCGGTTCCCTCGATTGCATCGACATAGCTGCGCGTCAGGGTCGCGATCCCCGAAAGATGCTGCAATGTATTCAGCGCCGATCGCTCGGCCGCGAGCATCAGCCGGGCATTGCCGTCGAGCGTCATCAACACCGTCCCCGCAGGCACATGATCACCATCGGACACCGTCCTGTCGATCCGCACTTCGCGGTCGAGCGCGCGGAAGAAAGCTGCGGCGATGTCGATTCCGGCGACGCTGATCGGCTCACGACAGTTCATCACCGCCGAAAAACGCGCATCGGGCGCAATTGTCGCGTTGGACGTGATGTCGCCGCCCGACCCCATATCCTCGGCCAGGACCCGCCGAACGAAGTCCGACAGGTCGAATTGCGGTAGGTCCATAGTGATTGCGCCCCTTTGTTGGCGGAGCCTTAGTCGTCCCGGCGGCGGTGCGACAAGCGGATCATTCGGCCGAAGCGGTCGGCTCGACCGGTGCGCTCGGCACCGGCTCCGCGCCGTGGTCACCAAGCTTGACCCAGCGATTCGCCTCGCGTCGGAATGTGGCGGGATGTTGCGCGACAAAGCGGTCTTGGTCCCACCCGACCAAGGTCACCTCGACCCGCTCACCGTCGATCTGGAGGCGATTGAAGCTTTGATGCTCGCCGCGTACCCGGGTCGAGGTCGCCGTGCCCGCCTGGATGACCAGAGTGCCTCTCGACGTGGTCACGAAATCTGCTGAATCACCGGTCGAGGCCCGATGATTGTGGCCCGCCAGCAAAATATCGACCCCCGCTGCACGGATCGCATCGAGCGCGTCATGCTGATTGTCGATCACCTTGCCCCGCCCGTCGCCCGTCGGAAGCGCGAACAACGGATGGTGGGTCACCAATATGCGCGGAGTCGCGGGGTCAGTCCGCGCGAAGGTTTCACGGATACAGGCCATCTGCTGATGACTCACACTGCCGCCCTTGAAGGTCAGCGAGCGTGCGGTGTTGATGCCCAGCACGGCCGCGCCCTGCAACGCGTGGAACGGGCATAATCTGTCGTCGATATAGCGCCTGTAGCGAGCCAGCGGCGACAGGAAGCGGCGCAGCACGTCATACAGCGGCACGTCATGATTGCCGGGGACCCCGAGCACCTGATGCCCCGCGTCGCGCAGCCGCCCCAGAAACGCACTTGCGTCCTGGAATTGCCCGGTTCGCGCGCGCTGGGTGAAGTCGCCGCTGATCACGACCAGGTCGGGTTTGGCGGCATCGATCTGTTCCTCGACGGCGGTCACCAGCCTTGGTTCGTGAGCGCCGAAATGGAGGTCGGAGAGGTGAATGATCTGAGGCATGGCTGGTCAACGCGCGCGCATGGCGTCGGTTCACCTTGCACCGGCTCCGCCTTCGCCTAGACATAAAGGATATGGACCGCACCAGCGCCAATACCGGGACCCGCAGTGGCGACGACGCGCTGCGCTTCGACGAGGCCGCGCTCGAGGCGTGGCTTCGAGATCATGTCGAGGATTTCGCCGGCCCGCTTGAAATCAGCCGGTTCAAGGGCGGTCAGTCCAATCCCACCTATCGGCTCGCTGCGCCAAGCGGCAACCTTGTCCTGCGTCGCAAGCCCCCGGGCAAATTACTTCCGGGCGCGCATGCGGTCGAACGCGAATATCGAGTGATCGCGGCGCTTGGCGCGGCCGGCTTTCCGGTCCCGCGCGTCTACGGGCTGTGTGAGGACGAAAGCGTACTCGGTACGCCGTTCTACGTCATGGATCTGGTCGACGGACGAATTGTGTGGGAAGCGCATTTCCCGGATGTCCCGCGCGAGCAGCGAGCCGCTTACTTCGACGCGATGAACCGGACGATCGCGCAGCTTCACAGCTTCGATCCCGGCGCGCTCGGGCTTGGCGATTATGGCAAGGCGGCGGGCTTCGTCGAACGCCAGGTGGCGCGCTGGTCGAAACAATATCGCGACGATGTCGAAGGCGGACGGATCGCCGCGATGGACCGGCTGGTCGAATGGCTTGGCAAGCACCTCCCGTCCGACAGCGGCGAAGCGCGGATCGCGCACGGCGATTTTCGCTGCGACAATATGATCTTCGATTCGACTGAGCCGCAGGTCCGCGCGGTGCTTGACTGGGAATTGTCGACCCTTGGCGACCCGGCCGCGGACTTCACCTATCATCTGATGATGTACCGCATGCCCGGGGGAATCTTTTCGGGCCTCGCCGGGTTGGATCTCGATTCGCTCGGGATTCCATCGGAGGCGGAATATGTCGCCGCTTACTGTCGCCGGACCGGGCGCTCGCGACTCGCCAACCTCGATTATTTGATGGTTTTCAACATGTTCCGTCTCGCCGCGATCCTCCATGGGATCAAGGGCCGATCAGTGCGGGGCAATGCTTCGTCCGCCCACGCCGCGCAGATGGTCGAACGGCTTGAGGCCGTCGCCGAGATCGGCTGGTCCGAAGCGCTCCGCGCGCGTCTGTAGGGCTTGAGCCAAATAATCTTTACTCTGCGCCCCGCCCGTCGTCTTATCGCAGGTTAAGAAGTCGCTGCGACTCGCGCCCCGCGAACGACGCGCGCGCAACAGGGGGTTTGGTTGGACAGCGGTCACCCGGTCTGATGGACGCGCCACGGCATTGGCAGAACGATCCCGATCCGCTCGCAGAGAAGGAACATGCGAGCTTCGCCGGGGTGCGCCACGACCTTTCGCGTGTACCGCGCGTCCGCTTGCTGTTCACCGCCATGTTCGTCCTGCTGGCGATCCTGCTCGCGCGTTTCTCATGGCAATTGCCGTGGGTCGACGAAACCGGGCACGCTCGCCAATTGCCGATGACGGTCGATGCCGAGCGCGCGCTCTATGACCTGCGGGCGCTGTTCGCGGGCGCCGCGCGTCCGGTCGCGCAGGATCGGCGCATCCTGCTGGTCGCCTTCACCCCCGATACCCAGCTCGCCACCGGCAAGCGCTCCCCGCTCGACCGCGCGATCCTCGCGCGCGCACTCACCAATCTCGACCATATGGGGGCCAAAGCGATCGGCATCGACATCCTCATCGACATGGCCCAGCCCGAAGATGATCAATTGGTCGCCGCGTTCAAGGCGATGCGCACGCCGGTCTGGCTTGCTTATGGCACCAACGCCGCCAATGGCGACGCCAGCGGCGGTGATATCCAGGTCTATCAGCAGGAATTTATGGACGCCTTCACCAGCCGGCTGGCGGGGACGAACGTGCGCAAGGCAAGCATCCGGATCGAACCCGATGCCGATGACGTGATGCGCAGCTGGCCATCGCAGCCGCCCGGACTTCCGCTTTTCCTGCCGGTCGCGATGACCGGCCAGCCGGGTTTGGCGGGCTATGAGGGCAGCGTTCGCTTTCGCCAGCCTGCGGACCGTGAACGCGCGGTGTTCAGCGCGCTTCCGATCGATCTGTTCGGGTCGCCTGACAGCGCCGCCTTGCTCACCGGCGAGGTCAAGGACCGCTACATCCTGATCGGCGGCGATCTGCCCGATGTCGATCAGTTCGAAACCCCTGCGACGCGCATCACCAAGCGGACCACCAGCGGGCTTGAGGTCAACGCCGCTTTGCTCGCGCAATTGCTCGACGGTCGCACCCCGGGCCACATGTCGCCCGTCGCTTTGTGGGTGCTGGCGGTGCTCGTGGTCCTTTCCGGGGCGTTCACCGCGATGCTCGATGTCCGGCCGTGGGTGCTCGCGCTCGCCGTTCTCGGGCAATTCCTGTTTTACGTGATCACCCCGTTCTGGCTTGAGTATAACGGCATCGACACGCTCGACCTGCCCGCATTCGGCTGGGTCGCGGGGTGGATGCTGGCCTTTGCCACAACCGGGGCCGCAGTCCGGGCGATCGGCTCCGACCAGCGCCGCTTCGCCCAGTCCGCGCTGGGCAAATACCTCCCGCGCGACATCGCGGCGCAGATCATCCACGACCCCGACAAGTTGAAGCTGACTGGCGAAAAGCGCCTGATCTACACTTTGTTCACCGATCTTGAGGGCTTCACCAAGCTGAGCCACACCATTCCTGCCGAGCGGGTCGCATCGCTGCTCAATCAATATCTCGACGGATTGTCCGACATCGTCCTCGATCATGGCGGGACGATCGACAAGTTTGTCGGCGACGCCGTGGTCGCGTTCTGGGGTGCACCGATCGCGCGCGCCGACGACGCCGACCACGCGGCCGAAGCCGCGCTCGCCATGTATCGCTTCGGGCAGGATTTCGCCGATCGCGGCGGCGACGACATCCCGCGCCTCGGCCGGACCCGGGTCGGGCTTCATTATGGCGAGGCGATCGTCGGCAATTTCGGTGGCGAGGGCCGCATCCAATACACTGCCCTGGGCGATGCGATGAACTGCGCGGCGCGGCTCGAATCAGCCAATAAGTCGCTGCGCACGGTCGCGCTGGTCAGCGACGAGGCCAAGTCGCGCACCTCGCTCGACATCTTCCGGCCGATGGGACGAATCATCCTGTCGGGCCGCTCGACCCCGATCGTGGTGTGGGAGCCCGCACCCGACATGGCGCCGACCGAGCGCACCGAACTTGGCCAGCTTTGGCACAGTTTTGATGGCGGAAACCTCGGTGCGCTCCATGCGATCGAGGCGATTGCTGCAAAATATGATAATGATCCAGCGCTATCGGCGTTCGCGTGCAGGCTTCGCGAAGCCGGTCCGGGCGGAACTTTCGAGCTACGGGAGAAGTGAGAATGCGACTTCGTCTTCTGGCCGCGATCGGCGCGGCAACCGCCTTCAGCGGTGTTGCGGCCTCGGCTGCGGTGCTCGTGGTGCGCTCCGCCGGGCCGTCGGCGCGCGCTTATCCTCCCGGCAAGGCGCTGCCGGATGGCCAGATGCTCAACCTCAAGGCCAACGACATCGTCGTCCTGCTCGATTCGCGCGGGACCCGCACCCTGCGCGGCCCCGGCGCGTTCGGGGCGTCGGCGTCGTCCGTCTCCAAAAGCGGATCGGCGCTCGGCGCCATCATCGCTGAAAATAAAGGGCGCCGGGTGCGCATCGGTGCGGTTCGCGGCGGCGGGTCGTCGCGCAACGTGTGGCAGGCGGATATCGCACGCTCGGGCAATGTCTGCGTTGGCAACCCCGCCGATCTCGGCCTCTACCGCTCGATCGGGGCCAATGAAGCCATGGTCACCGTGAGCGACATGGCGAGCGGTGCCAAGGCTACCGCCCGCTTCGCATCCGGACAGCAGATCGCGGAGTGGCCGAGCGCGGTCCCCGTAGCGAGCGGCAAGCGCTACAAGCTCAGCGGCGAGGGCGGCGCGACCACGCTCACGGTCCGCTCGATCGCCCCCGTTCCGGCGGGACTCGAAGGCCTCGCGCAGAGCCTCATTCGCAACGATTGTCAGGCCCAGCTCGACGTCCTGATCGACAC
>JANPMU010000103.1:0-13127 GCA_031427095.1 Sphingomonas sp. | reverse complement strand
GCTGCCTCCGCCATGCGCTCACCTCCAGACACAGCACCAATTCCGGGGGCACAATAGCAAATTGCCGCCCGGCTCGGGATAATTTTCCTACACGAACCAAATCGGTTATGCCGTCGCCATGCTGACCTCGACCCGCCCGGCGCCGCGCGCGCTCTGTTCGTCTTTGGCGAAGGCGAAGCCTGTCCCCAGCCGAGCCGAACGGGGCCGCACTCCGCCCCTTCGCGCTGGCTCGGCGGAGCTCCCGTTGGTCCACCGCGCAAGTCGCGTGCAGGCGGATATGCCGCCCGGGCACCCGGCCCTCGCGCGCGTGAGCAGTGCGACTTTAGCGACTTTAGCGGACCGCGCCCCCGCTTCGACCCGCCCCGCTTCGAGCCGACTAGACCCGCCCCGCCGCGACCCGCCTCCCCGGCGATTCAGCGGTACGACTTGTTCGGCCTCAATGCAGCAGGCGGCGGCAATGGCTGAAGCCCCGCCTTGGTCATCCGTCTCCAATCCGCACGGATCAAGACAATGTGGTGCGGTCGAGAAGACTCGAACTTCCACGGCCTTTCGGCCACAGCGACCTCAACGCTGCGCGTCTACCAATTCCGCCACGACCGCACTCGTGAATACGCCGGTCATCGACCGGCGCCTGGCAAGGCGAGGGCGTCTAGCAAAGCGGTCCGGTGCGCGCAATGGCGCCGACGCGTCTCGCGTGCTCGAACGCGCGCGACCCAAGCGTCTCTCTGCGGGACAATCAATAATGCGCCGTTTACCATTGCGCGATGGCGGCTTATTCAATCAGCATGTTGTTCGTTTTGGCCACCGCCGCACTTGTCGCGATGCCCGCTCCGCGCGCCGATGCCGGGATCCGGGCAATTGCGCGCGTGTCGGTGCGGATCATGTCGGCGGCGCGCTTTTCGCCCGGGCGATCGGGCAATGCGCCCGGGCAACAGCGTCGCCAAAGCCACATCCATCTCGAGGATGGCTCGCGAGCTCTGGCACAACTCATTGAATTTAATTAGGTTTAAGGCCGTCCACGGTCAGGTGGCGGGCGCACCGAGCGACACTGTCAACTGGTCGGCGCCCTTGGGGACGTTGACTTCGGCGCTGTTGAAACTCGCGCTTGCGCCGGCCGGCAAGGTCCGCGCCGGGGGGGCGATGGTCCAGCCATAGATCAGCTTGCCCGCGCTGTTGCGAAGCTCGGCGCGCAATGGCGGGACGGTCTGCGTCCGGTCGGTCGGGTTGATCACCCGCCCGCTGACCGCGAATAATTCATTGCCGCTCGCCAGGGTCTGGCGGTCGCTGGTGCGGACTTGCAGCAACAGCGGCGTTTCCTGCGGTCCGGCGATCCCGACCCGCTGGCGCAGATCGGCCGGCGCCAGGAACCACAAAGCGACGGCCAGCGCGGCAATCACCACGACCAGGGTCAGCACCCGCAGCGGCCAGCGGCTGCGCGGCGTCTCATCCTCGTCGTCGCCGGCGTAGGGACGGAAATCATCGTCGGACAGGTCGGTGCTCGGCTGAACCCATTGTTGCTCGTCCCCGCCATCCTCGCTCGCCACCCCGCTTTCGCTCGCCGCAGCTTCGACCGCGGCGTCATGTTCGGCCGAAAAATCGACCGCACCTTCGATTTCCGACGGGGCGCTGACGGACGGCGCGGGCGCTCCGCTTATCGGCGCGGGTTCGGCGATCGCTTCGCTCAGGCCCGGCGCGTCGCTGATCCCGGGTTCGGGCGCGCCGACAGCATCGGCCGCGACGGGTTCGACCGACGGATCAAGGTCAAGCATTTGCGGCGGATCCGCATCGACCGGCGCCGGGTCGCCGTCCTGGTGCCAGCTGTGCTTGCACGACGCACACCGCACCTTGCGTCCGCCCGCCGGGACCGACCCGTCCTTGACGACATAACGCGTGCTGCAGGCTGGACAGGTCAGGATCATGCGCGGCCTCCCCATGGCATAAGCTTGGCGGTAAACAGGAATGCGGGACCATTGGCAACCCGGTCGCCGCTGTGCCAGAGTCGCCGGACAGGGGCGCCGTTCAGGCGGGCAGGGGACAGGCACTGGCGACGATCGTCGAAATGGATTCGGTCGGGTTGCGCTACGGCACCGGTGGCGAGGTGCTGCGCGACCTCGATTTCCAGCTGGTCGAGGGCGGGTTCTACTTCCTCACCGGAGCCTCGGGCGCGGGCAAGACGTCATTGCTCAAATTGCTGTATCTTGCCCAGCGCCCGACCCGTGGCCGCATCCGCTTGTTCGGCGAGGAATTGAGCGACGCTCCGCGCGATGCGCTTCCCGCCTTCCGCCGCCGGATCGGCGTGGTGTTTCAGGACTTTCGGCTGGTCCGGCATCTGTCGGCGTTCGACAATGTCGCGCTGCCCCTGCGGATCGCCGGCAAGAGTGAGACCGAGGTCGAAGGCCCGGTCCGCGAGATGCTGGCCTGGGTCGGGCTGGCGGACAGGGCCAGTGCGCGCCCGCCGACCCTGTCGGGCGGCGAGCAGCAGCGCGTTGCGATTGCCCGCGCGGTCATCGCCCAACCCGATTTGCTCGTCGCCGACGAACCGACCGGCAATGTCGATGCGGAGATGGCATCGCGGCTGATCCATTTGTTCGAAGCGCTCAACCGGCTCGGTACGACAATCGTCGTCGCAACCCATGACATGGGAGTTATTGCCGGGGTACGCGGCGCGCAGATGCTCCGGATTGAGCATGGTTCGCTGGTCGACCCGACCGGATTGCTCAAATATCCGCCCCAATCCCCCCAACCCCATGCGGGGCAGCGCTGATGTTCAACTGGATGACCGCGCCCGCATCCGAGCGGCGGCTGCTTCCGGGCGGGCGGATGCAGGGGCCGACGCCCTATGTCATCGCGATCATGATGTTCGTCACGGTCATCGTCGCGGCGGTCGGGCTGGCGCTCGCCAACGCGGCTGATATCGTCGCTGCGGGGGTCGAGAATCGCTATTCGATCCAGATCGCCGATGGTGCGGCCTCGGCGCCGCGGGCAATCGCCGCCGCGCGTTCGGCGCCAGGGGTTGTCGCGGTTCGGCCGGTGTCCGAAGCGGCGCTTCGTCGCACCCTAGAACGCTGGCTTGGTCCGGCGGGGCTTGGCGCGGACTTGCCGATCCCGGCGCTGATCGACGTCGACCTGGCGCCGGGTTCGTCGCCTGAAATAATTGCCCGGGCGATCCAGCGCGCGGTGCCGAATGCCCGGTTCGTCGCCCACCAGACCTCGCTCGAACCCTTGCTGCGAGCCATCCGGGCGATGCAATGGCTGGCGCTGGCGCTGGTGCTGATGATGGTCGCCGCGACCTCTGCCGCAGTGGTGCTCGCGGCGCGCGGTGCGCTCGACACCAACCGCTCGACGATCGATGTGATGCACGGCATCGGCGCGACCGATGGCCAGATCGCGCGATTGTTCCAGCGGCGGATCATGCTCGACGCGCTGACCGGCGGGTTGGCCGGTGCCATTGCCGCCGGGCTCGTCCTGCTGCTCGTCGCCGGCGGCGGAGCGGCCATGGTCCGCGATCTTGCCGGAGGCGCAGCGCTTGATCTTGGCGATATTGTCTTGCTGGTCGCAATGCCCTTTGCCGGCGCGGGGCTGGCGACCTGGGTTGCCCGGCGTGCGGTGCTCGGCGCGTTGCGGGCTGCGCTATGATCCTCCGCCTGACCGCCTTGCTGGTGTTGCTTTACGCGCTCGGTTTCGCACTGTTCGCGGTGACGCTCGGCTCGCCTGCCCCGCCGGGCAAGACCGACGCGATCATCGTCCTGACCGGCGGCAAGGGGCGGCTCGAACGCGGCATTGCGGCGCTCAAGCGCGGTGAGGCGAAGCGCATGCTCATCGCCGGTGCCGATCCATCGGTGACTCGCGCCGACATTGTCCGCCGCATCCACGGCGATGCCCAGCTCGTCCGCTGCTGCGTCGATCTTGGCAGTGAATCGGTCGATACCCGCTCGAACGCCGAGGAATCGCTGCGCTGGCTCGACAAGCGCGGTTTTCGTTCGGTCCGGCTGATCACCAGCGACTGGCACATGCACCGCGCAGCCTATGAATTTCGCAGTCAGCTCGACGACCGCTTCACCGTCGTGCCGGACGCGGTCCGTACCCGGCCCCGGTTCATGACCCTGTTCGGCGAATATAATAAATATGTCCTGCGCCGCGGCGCAGTGTGGCTCGACCTGTAAATGCGCGCGCTCCTGTTCGCCGCAACATTCTACCCGGGGTCATTGCTCTACGTCCTCGCCGGGATCCTGATCGCCCCCGTCGGCCAGCGCCCGATGCGGGCGGTGGTTCACGGCTGGTCGAAATTCCATTATTTCCTCGCCCGCCACATTCTCGGCATCTCGACCCGCATCGAAGGCGTCATCCCTTCGGGACCAATTCTCATTGCGGCCAAGCACCAGTCGATGTTTGAAACGATCGAATTCCTCCGCATCGCCGAAACCCCGGTCGTGGTGATGAAGCGCGAGCTCGCCTACATGCCGCTCTTCGGGCTGATTGCGCGGCGTTATGGCGTCATTTCGGTCGACCGCGACGCCGGGGCCAAGGCCTTGCGCGCAATGCTTGTCGCAGGGCGCAAGGCGGTCGCCGACGGCCGCCCGATCGTCATCTTCCCCGAAGGCACGCGGGTCCCGGTCGGATCGAAGCCGGAATTGCGCCCGGGATTCGCCGGGCTCTACCGCGCGCTCGGGCTCAAGGTCGTACCGATCGCGCTCGACAGCGGGCGCTTTTGGCCAACCAGGACTCCCGGCGTGGTCACCTTCAAAATAGGCGAGACGATCGACGCCGGCCTGAAACGCGACGATATTGAGGCACGTCTCCATACTGCGATCAATGCGCTCGAGGACTCACCCGCGTAGGCGCGCACCCAGCTTGGTCGCGGCGGCAAGAATCTTCTCCCCGACAGCTGCGATCTCGACATCGGTAAAGCTCTTGTCCGTCGGCTGGAGCATGACTTCGACCGCAAGGCTCAGCCCCTCGGGCGCCTCGAACCGGTCGAACAGCCGGACCCCGGTGATCGCCGCCTTGTCCGCCCCGCGCACGGCACGAACCAGCGCGTCGGCGGACAGCTCAGGTGGAACGATGAACGCGAAATCGCGGGTCACCGCCTGCAACGCCGGTGGAGAGTAGACGCTGCGCGCTCGCCCGCTCGCGCGCGGCGCCGGGATCGCATCGAGAAAGATTTGTGCGGCAACCGTCCCGGCGGGCGCATCGAGCGCCTTGGCAATGCGCGGGTGGAGCTCGCCGAATTCAGCCAATATTGTCTTGGGCCCGAGCCCGAGCCTGGCCGACCGCCCCGGGTGCCAGCTGTCGCCCGCGCCGTGGAACAATTGCAGATTGGCGACCGGCGCCCCGGCCGCCTCGAGCAAGGCGATCGCTTCGGCCTTGGCGTCAAAAGCGTCGAACATCTGTGCCTTGCCGGACTGCCATCCGCGCGGGCTGTGCTCGCCGCACAGGATCAGCCCGGCGGTGGAGCGCTCGCCGTCGGCCAGATAGCGGCGCCCGACCTCGAATAAGCGGACGCTCGCCGCGCCGCGATCGATATTGCGCCGTGCCGCTGCGATCAGCCCGGGCAGCAGCGAGGTGCGCATGACCTTCATCTCTTCGCTGATCGGATTGGCCAGGACCCACGGCGCGTCGCCGAACGGCGCCGCCTCGGCTTCGGCGATGAAGCTCCACGTGACCGCCTCGTCGAGCCCGCGCGCCGCCGCCGCCCGGCGCAGCTTGCGCTCGGCCAGTTGAGTACGGGTCGCGGTCGGTCGGGCAACGCCTTCCGCGCGCGGCAGCGGGGTCGATGGAATGGAATCGAACCCGACGATCCGCGTGACTTCCTCGACCAGGTCGGCCGGGCCATCGATATCGCGTCGCCAGGTCGGCACCCGGACGCGATCATCGCTCTCGAAAATGCAACCGAGCGAGCGCAGGATCTCGCGCTGGCGCTCGGGAGCGACCTCGAGCCCGCCCAACGCAAATGTCAGCGCCGGATCGAACGCGACGCACCTGGTTTCGACCGGAGGCTCGCCCGCGCGGGTCACCCGCGACGCCTCGCCCCCGCAAATGTCGAGGATCAGTCCGGTCAGCAGCGCCAGCCCGTCGTCGAGGAACGCCGGATCGACCCCGCGCTCGAACCGCGTCCGTGCGTCGCTCGTCAGCATTAATTTCTGCCCGGTGAGCGCGATCCGCTCGGGGGTGAAGAATGCCACTTCGAGCAGCACGTCGGTGGTCGCCGCGACGACCGCGCTATGCTCGCCGCCCATGATCCCGCCGATGTCGTGGACCTGGGCGTCGTCGGCGATCACCGTCATCGACGGGTCGAGCGAATAGCTCTTGCCGTTCAATGCCAGCGCCTGCTCGCCGGTTCTGGCGCGCCGCGCGCTCACCGCGCCGCTCAGTCGGGCAATGTCATAGGCATGGCTCGGCCGGCCGAGGTCGAGCATGACATAATTGGTGATGTCGACCAGCGCCGAGATCGGCCTCTGCCCCGCCGATCGAAGCCGCCGCTGCATCCATTCGGGCGAAACGCCATTGGTCAGCCCACGCACGGTTCGCCCGTAAAACGCCGGGCAACCGTCAGGATCCTCGATTCGGATCGCGACCACATTGTCGAACGCTCCCTCGATCGCCGGCACGTCGAGCGGCCGCAGCGTCCCCAGTCCGGCCGCCGCCAGATCGCGCGCGATCCCGCGCACGCCCATGCAATCCTGGCGGTTGGGAGTGATCGCGACGTCGAACAAGGCGTCGTCCAATCCCGCCCACTCGGCATAATTCGCGCCGACCGGCGCATCGTCGGGAAGCTCGATGATCCCGTCATGCTCGTCGCCAAGCTCGAGCTCGCGCACCGAACATAGCATGCCGTTGGATTCGACCCCGCGGATCGCCGTGACCTTCAGAATCATCGCGCTTCCCGGGACATAGGCCCCCGCTGGTCCGAACACCCCGAGCATCCCGGCGCGCGCATTGGGCGCTCCGCATACGACCTGGACCGGACCGTCGCCCGCGTCGACCGACAGCACCTGCAACTTGTCGGCTTGCGGATGTTTTGCCGCGCTCAGCACCCTGGCCACCTTGAACGGCAACAACGCATCGGCCGGGTTGGAGATGGCTTCGACCTCGAGCCCGATGCTGGTCAGCCTGCTCGCGACCAGGCTGACGTCGGCATCGGTGTCGAGATGCGCTTTGAGCCACGACAATGTGAACTTCATGCCCCGACTCCGCCCGACAAGGTCGGCACGTCAAACGCGCTGAACCCGTAATGCTTCAACCAGCGCAAATCGCCGTCGAAGAAGGCCCGCAGATCGTCCATGCCATATTTGAGCATCGCCAGCCGATCGATCCCGCAACCAAAAGCGAAACCCTGATATTCGGCCGGGTCGAGCCCGCACGCCGCGATCACCTTGGGATGGACCATCCCCGACCCGAGTAATTCCATCCACCCCTCGTCACCGCCAAGCACGCGGCGCCCATTGACCATAGTGAAGCCGACATCGACTTCGGCCGACGGCTCGGTGAACGGGAAATAGCTTGGGCGCAGCCGCAGCACGATGTCTTCGCGCTCGAAAAAGGCCTTGAGGAACGTCTCGAGCGTCCACTTCAAATGGCCCATGTGAATCCCGCGGTCGATCACCAGCCCCTCGACCTGATGGAACATCGGGGTGTGCGTCGCGTCGCTGTCGGATCGGTAAGTGCGCCCGGGCGCGATGATCCGGATCGGGGGTTTATGCGCCATCATGGTGCGGATCTGCACCGGCGAGGTATGAGTCCGGAGCACCATCGGCCGGGCATGGGTCCCCGCCAGATAAAATGTATCGTGCATCGCCCGCGCCGGGTGGGTTTCGGGGATGTTGAGCGCGGTGAAATTATGCCAGTCATCCTCGATCTCGGGACCTTCGGCGACCGCGAACCCCAGATCGGCGAAAATCTCGGCCAATTCATCCATCACCTGGCTCACCGGATGGACCGATCCCCTCGGGATCGCGCGCGCGGGCAAGGATAAATCGACCCGCTCGGTCGCCAGCCGCCGGTCGAGTTCGGCATCCTCCAACGCCGCTTTGCGCGCCGCGATCGCGGCGGTGACGCCTTCGCGCAAGCGGTGGATCGCGGGCCCCGCCGCAAGCCGTTCGTCGGGCGACATCGGCCCAAGGCTCTTGAGCATGGTCGTGATCTCGCCCGCCTTGCCCAGCGCCGCGATCCGCAGCGCCTCGAGCGCTCCCGCATCGGGCGCGGCATCGATGCGCGAAATCCAGTCGGAGCGGAGCGGGTTACTTGCCATGGGCCGCGCCGTAACCGACATTGCGGGGCGATTGAAGCCTAGCCGGCGAAGAACGGGTAAGGCGAAATCGTCTTTCGATTCTCCTCGACCGCGAGCATCCGCCCGGCTGGCGCGGTGGCGCGGTGGAAACAATCGACCCGCGGGCAGATCGCGCAGGCGGGCCCGACCGGGGTGACCGGCGGATTGCTGAGGTCAACCCCCTCGGCGCACGACAGGCGGTGCGCATATTTGAGGTCGCAGCCGAGCCCGATCGCGAGCAGCCCGCCCGACAAATCGGTCGGAATCGGCCGGTCGATCGTGCGCGAAACGGTAAAGAAACGCTGCCCGTCGGGGGTTTCGATCACTTGAGTGACGACCCGCCCTGCGGTCTGGAAGGCGGTGTGCAGGTTCCAGCGCGGGCAGCTGCCGCCGAACCGCGAAAATGGGAAATTCTCGCCGGCATAGCGCTTCGAGATATTCCCCGCCGGGTCGACGCGGAGCATGAAGAAGGGCACGCCGCGCGCGGTCGGGCGGCCCATCGTCGTCAGCCGGTGCGCGACCTGCTCGACATTGGCGCCATATTCGCCGCACAATCGGTCGATCGAATAGCGATGCGCCTCGGCCGAGGCGAGGAAACGGCCGTAGGGCATCATCACCGCGCCCGCGGCGTAGTTGGCGAGGCTCATGTGAAGCAGGTGGCGAACCCCCGGGTCGGGCGGCGCCGCCACCTCGACCATGCGTTCGATCACGGCCGCGAATTCGACCAGGCAGAGCTGGTAGGCGAGGCCGAAAGTACGGTTCTCGGCGCGAAGCAGCGACGACAGCAGGAACAGACGGCGCTCGGGATCATAGGCCTGGCTGGCATTGCCCAGTTCGGCAGGGGAGACGATCCGCGCGGTGATCGCCCAGGCTTCCTTGAGGCGGCGGCGCAACGGCTCGGTCATCGACAAGGGGTCGGCGAGCGCGCCGCCGAGCGTCTCGGCGCATTGCTCGAGCTCGGGGAAATGATTGCGGTGCTGCTGGATATAGTCGCGCACCCAATTTTCGGGCGTGACCAATGTGCGCGCATCGCCATTTTCGGCCAGCGAGGGGTGGCGATCGACTTCCTTGATCGCGGAGTAAAGGCGCGCGATGGCGTCGGCGATCGACGGCGTGTTGTGCGCCAGTTCGGCAAGTTCGTAGCGCGGCACGCCCAGATCAGCGAGCATCGTGTCAGCGAAAATCTCGCTGAGATGCTCGGGCCCGGTGCGCTCGGCCCCCGGCGCGGCGAAACTCTTGATGTCGACGTCATAGGCCTCGGCCAGCCGCACCAGCACCGCCGCGCTGACCGGGCGCTGGTTGCGCTCGAGATGATTGAGATAGCTCGGTGAGATTCCCAGCGCGCCGGCCATCGCACTTTGCGACAGCGCGCGGTCGCGCCGAAGCCGTCTCAACCGGGTCCCGAGATAGAGTTTTGTTTCAACCATATGTCGAGTTTGTAAAAGAATTACACATCACACAAGTCAAATCGTGACACATCGACCGTTTTTGCCATTTCCTGATGCTTCGCTGCACTGCAACATACGGATAACAATATCTCGAAAGGCCGACTCAATGTCCGAATTCAACGCTCTCGTTCCCGCTCCCGCCGGCCGCTTCGATGGGATCGCCCGCAGCTATTCGGCGGACGAGGTGCGCGCGCTTCGCGGTTCGGTCGCGATCGAGCATAGTCTGGCCCGCCGCGGTGCGCTTCGCTTGTGGGAATTGCTGCAACGCAATGAGCCTGTTCGGGCGCTTGGCGCCGTCACCGGCAACCAGGCGATGCAGATGGTCCGGGCCGGACTGGACGCGATCTATCTGTCCGGCTGGCAGGTCGCCGCCGATGCCAACACTGCGGGCGCGATGTACCCTGACCAGTCGCTCTATCCCGCGAACGCCGGCCCGGAATTGTGCAAGCGCATCAACAAGACGCTCCAGCGCGCTGACCAGATCGAGCATGCCGAGGGTGGCGCGTCGCGCGACTGGTTCGTTCCGATCGTCGCCGACGCGGAGGCGGGCTTCGGGGGGCCGCTGAACTGCTTCGAAATCATGAAAGCCTATATCGAGGCCGGCGCCGCAGGGGTCCATTTTGAAGATCAGCTCGCCGCCGAAAAGAAGTGTGGCCATCTTGGCGGCAAGGTCCTCATCCCGACCCAGGCGCATATCCGCAATCTCGAAGCGGCGCGCCTCGCCGCCGATGTGTGCGGCGTCCCGACCGTGTTGGTCGCGCGCACCGATGCCGAAAGCGCCAAGCTGATCACGTCGGATATCGACGACCGCGACAAGCCGTTCCTGACCGGCGAGCGCACGCCCGAAGGCTTCTTCCGATTGAAGGATGGCACCGGGCTCGATCATTGTATCGCGCGCGGGCTCGCCTTCGCGCCGCACGCCGACTTGCTGTGGTGGGAAACCAGCCACCCCGACCTCGACGACGCACGCCGGTTCGCGGAAGCCGTCCACAAAGAGCATCCGGGCAAATTGCTCGCTTATAATTGCTCGCCGAGCTTCAATTGGAAGGCCAAGCTCGACGAAGCGACGATCGCCAAGTTCCAGCGCGAGCTTGGAACGATGGGCTATAAATATCAGTTCGTGACTTTGGCCGGCTTCCATAGCCTCAACCATGCGATGTTCAGCCTTGCCGCCGATTATCGCGACCGGGGAATGGCGGCATATTCGGAGCTCCAGCAAGCCGAATTCGCGTCCGAAGACGCGGGCTATACTGCCACCCGCCACCAGCGCGAGGTCGGCACCGGTTATTTTGATCGGGTCGCCACCGCCATCTCGGGCAATTCTTCGACCACCGCGCTGGCCGAATCGACCGAGGCCGCGCAGTTCAAGACCCAGACCTCTCCAGCCAGAGAAAGCGAAGTTGCATGACTCAGCGCTATTGGGTGATCGGCGGGGATTACGCCGACCATGGTTTTTCCGATCTCGTCCCCGGAACGCACCACATCGCGGGCCCGTTCGACGATGCCGCAAAGGCGCGGACCGAATGGACCCGGATGACCTTTCGTGATCGTTGCGGGGCGATGACCCGCTACACCATCGCGGTCGAAGACGTCCGCGCATGAGCGATGGACTGGTGGCCGAAGCGACGGTCGTCGCGGCTTCGTCGAACGTCGATCGCGCAGACGAAATCCTGACCGCAGATGCGCTTGGCTTCATCGCCGAACTGCATCAACGGTTCGACCGTCGGCGCCGCGCCCTGCTCGCCGACCGCGTCGAGCAGCAGGCGCGCTACGATTCGGGCGAATTGCCCGACTTCGCCGAGGACACGCGCGATATCCGCGACAGCGACTGGACCATCGGCAGCATCCCCGCCGACCTGCTCGACCGGCGGGTGGAAATCACCGGCCCGCCGACGCGCAAGATGGTCGTCAACGCGCTTAATTCGGGCGCGAAAGTGTTCATGGCCGATTTCGAGGACGCCACCGCGCCGTCCTGGGCCAATCTGATCGACGGCCAAATCGTCCTCAAGGACCGCTGGCAGGGCAAGCTCGACTTCACCGACGCCGCGACCGGCAAGCATTATGCCGTGGGCGCCACGCCGGCGGTGCTGATCGTCCGCCCGCGCGGGCTTCACCTCGACGACAAGCATCTGACGCTCGATGGCGACCCGGTGGCCGGCGGATTTGCCGATTTCGCGCTTTATCTATGGCATAACGCCGCCGCCGCGATCGCGGCCGGCTCGGGGCCCTATTTCTATCTCCCCAAGCTCGAAAGCCGCCACGAGGCCGTGCTGTGGGCCGATATTCTCGCTTTTTCGGAAGACCGCCTCGGACTGGCGCAGGGGACGATCAAGGTCACCGTGCTGATCGAAACCCTCCCCGCAGCCTTCGCGATGGACGAGATCCTGTACGCGCTGCGCGACAATATCGTCGCACTCAACTGCGGCCGCTGGGATTATATCTTTTCGTTCATCAAGCGCATCGGGCGCAGCCCCGACCGGCTTACCCCCGACCGCTCGGCAATGACGATGGATCGGGCGTTCCTCGCGGCTTATTCGCTGCGGCTGATCGACACCTGCCACCGCCGCGGCGCCTTCGCCATGGGCGGGATGGCCGCGCAAATTCCGGTCAAGGACGATGAAGCCGCCAACAGCATTGCGCTGGCCAAGGTTGCCGCCGACAAGCAGCGCGAAGTCGCCAACGGCCATGACGGCACCTGGGTCGCGCATCCGGCGCTGGTCGCGGTCGCGACCGAGGCCTTCGCTGCCGCCGGTCCCAACCAGCTTTCGCGCCGCCCCGCGCGGGTCCCCGGGCGCGACGAGATGCTTGCGCTTCATGATGGTGAGCGAACCGAAAAAGGCGCGCGTGAAGCGATCAGCGTCGCGGTCCAATATCTCGCCGCATGGATCGGCGGGCGCGGCGCGGTGCCGATCAACAATCTGATGGAAGACGCCGCCACCGCCGAGATCTGCCGCTCGCAATTGTGGCAATGGCTCCGCTTCGGTGCCTCCTTAAGCGATGGCCGCCTGTTCGACCGGCCGTTGTTCGATCGCCTGTTCGCGAACGAAGTGGCCGCGCTCAACGGAACGCCGCATCTGGACAACGCCGCGCGCCTGTTCGAAAAGCTGGTGACGAGTGAAAGCTTCGAGGAATTTCTGACGCTGCCAGCGCTGAAGCTGCTCGATTGAACATCCAGCTCCCCGGCAACGGGGGGCGGGTGGGGTCAAGTCCACGGAGAGGACATGCCGGCAAAGACCGCACCCCGCTCGCCATAACCCGACAGAAAAAGGGGCGCTGCGACTTGTGGTCGCAGCGCCCCTTTTTCGAAGCCCCCGCGAAAGTTACGCCGCTTTGGCGTCTTCCGTGGGCAGCGCGGCCTTGGCCTGCGCGATGATCGCGCTGAATGCGCCGCCTTCGTGCATCGCAAGGTCGGC
>JANPMU010000102.1:0-7085 GCA_031427095.1 Sphingomonas sp. | reverse complement strand
TGCATGCCGTTGTCGCGGAAATATTCGCCCATCGCGCAGCCGGTGTAAGGCGCGAGGAATTGCAATGGGGCGGGCTCCGACGCGGTCGCGGCGACGACGATGGTATATTCCATCGCGCCATTTTCCTCGAGCGCGCGGACGATCTGGGCGACGGTCGAGCGCTTCTGCCCGATCGCGACATAGATGCAGTAGAGCTTCTGCGATTCGTCATCGCCGGCGTTGGCGGCCTTCTGGTTGATGAAGGTGTCCAATGCGACGGCAGTCTTGCCGGTCTGGCGGTCGCCGATAATCAGCTCACGCTGGCCGCGGCCGACCGGGACGAGCGCGTCGAGCGCCTTGAGGCCGGTCTGGACCGGTTCATGAACCGAGGTGCGCGGGATGATCCCGGGGGCCTTGACCTCGACCCGGCTGCGCTGGTCGCTGACGATCGGGCCCTTGCCGTCGATCGGGTTGCCGAGCGCATCGACGACCCGCCCGAGCAGGCCCTTGCCGATCGGAACGTCGACGATGGTACCGGTGCGCTTGACCGTGGTGCCTTCGCGGATCGCGGCGTCCGATCCGAAGATGACGACCCCGACATTATCGGCTTCGAGGTTGAGCGCCATGCCCTTCACCCCGCCGTCGAATTCGACCATTTCGCCGGCCTGGACATTGTCGAGGCCGTGAATGCGGGCGATGCCGTCACCGACCGACAGCACGCTGCCGACTTCGGAAATTTCGGCTTCGGCGGCGAAATTGGCGATCTGGTCGCGGATCACGCGGGAGATTTCAGCGGCGCGGATGTCCATGGTCAGCCTTTCATCGCCGTAGCGAGGGTGTTGAGTTTGGTGCGGATCGACGCATCGATCATCTGGCTGCCGAGCCGGACAATGATTCCGCCGAGAATATTGGGGTCGACATGCGCGTCGATAATCACGTCGCGACCGGCGCGCGCCTTGAGCTGCGCCTTGAGTTCGGCGACCTGGCGATCATCCAGCGGATGGGCGGAGGTCACTTCGGCGGTCGTCTCGCCGCGATGCTCGGCGGCGAGGCGGCGGACCATGCGGATGATCGGCGTGAGCTCGCCCAGCCGGCCGTTCTTGGCGAGCACGCCGAGGAAATTGGCGGTGAGCGGGTCGAGCCCGAGCGACGGGGTGAGGCCCGCAAGCGCCTTGCCGGCAGATGCGCGGCTGATCAGCGGGCTCGACACGAGCAAAGCGAGATCGGGCGATTCGGTCAATGCGCGTTCGAGCGAATCGACGCTGCGCAACACCGCATCAATCTGCTGTTCGTCACGGGCAAGGCCGAACAAAGCGGTCGCATAGCGTCCCGCTAAGCTGGCCTGAATGCCGCCGGAAGTTTCCACGCGCCCAATGCTCCAGACAAGGATATTGCCCCATGCGAACTGGGGCGCTTCCGGCACAAAACCGGACGGCCCCGATGGGATGGCGCGCCACTAGCAGCGGGTCGGCGATGATGCAAGATCGCAGTCAAGCGTTTGAGCGCAAGGCGCGGGAAGAGGCGTGGCGCGCGGGGTGCCGTTTCGCACGCCGCCCCGTCGGGCGGTCGCGATTCGCCAAGCGACGCTTTTTGTGACCAGATAGCCTAAGCGAATGGAGGGGGATTCCATGGCAACCCAGACAGTGAGCGCAAGCCGCGGCCCGAGGCGCACTTTTTACATGTGGCTCGCGGCGGCGTGCGCGCTGGTCGCGTTTGGCGGCTTCGCGCCGACCTATTGGCTCCAGCTTCCGGCAGGGACTTTCGTCGGAAAACCGTTGCTCCATTTCCATGCATTGCTGTTTTCGGCGTGGCCGCTGTTCCTTCTCAGCCAGGCGATCCTCGTCGCAACCGGTCGGATTGCCAATCACCGAGCGTGGGGAATGGCCGGGATTTCGCTGGCGACGGCGTTGGTGCTGGTCGGGCTAGCCACCGCGATCGGCAGCATGATGGACGGGATCGCCGCCGGCTATGGCGACCGCTCGCGCTCCTTCCTGATCCTGCCGGTTGGCTCGATCCTGATGTTTGCCGGGTTCATGGTTGCGGCGATCGCCAACATCAAACGCCCTGAGTGGCACAAGCGCTTCATTCTCGTCGCCAGCATCGCGCTGCTCCAGGCGGCGGTGGCGCGCGTGTTCTTTCTCCTCGCGACCGGCGGCGGCCCGGGCGTGCGCCCCGGACTCAGTGCCCCGCCCCCGGTTTCGATCGGCCTTGCCGGGGGGTTGGTCGCCGACCTGCTGATCGTCGCCGGAATGATCTACGACTGGCGCACTCGTGGCCGCCCCCACCCGGCATGGTGGGTCGGGCTTGGCGTGATGCTCGCCGTTCAGCTTTTGCGGGGACCGTTCAGCACGACCGGGGCATGGCTGTCGTTCGCGCGCTTCCTCGAGATGTTCGGCTGATCGCCGGTTTCATAAAGTCAGCGTGAAAAAAGCGGGTGAAAGGACTGTCGGCATAGTCGCCGAACGGCCCGCATGAGCGAAACCCCTTGCGTTGGTATAGTTTCAGCGCGGCGGCGAAGTCGGCGGTGCTGCCGGTTTCGAGGCTGAGACGGGTGTAGCCGCGTCGACGGGCCTCGGCGGTAAGGTGCGCGAGCATCGCCGACCCGACCCCGCGGCCAAGCGCGGCGGGCGCGGTGCGCATCGATTTCACTTCGCCATGATCGGGCGTCAAGGGCTTGAGCGCGCCGACGCCTAGCAGGGTACCATTTTCGCGGATTGCGAAGAGCGGGAGGTCTGGCGCCCGAAACGCATCAGGCGGGAGGACGTGGCACGCCTCGGGAGGCGAATGGCCGCGCATCGCGGCGAAGTGCGCGGCGAGAAGGTCGCGGACATCATCGTTTTCGAGATCGGCTTCTTCGCAGATGAACGCCATCAATTCCCCGCTTTGAGCGCAAGGCGCGGGATGTGCCTGGCCGCTTATTGCACTAATATCGCCCAATGGACCAAGCCAAGATCATCGATCCAGAGTCGGCCTGGGCCGCCTTCGAAGCCCGCGACCGGTCGCACGATGGGCGGTTCGTCGGCGCGGTGCGGACGACTGGTATTTATTGCAAGCCAAGCTGCCCCGCGCGCCACCCCAAACGCGAGCATGTCGAATTTTTCACATTGCCGGTGGAGGCGCGCACGGCAGGTTATCGCGCATGCTTGCGCTGCCGCCCGGACGAGATCGGGCGCGACCGCGAAGCGGTGGCCAAGGCGCTGACGCTGATCGAGCAGGCGGAAGAGCCGATCCGGCTTGCAAGCCTTGCGGCGGCGGTGGGCTATGCCCCGCACCATTTCCAGCGCCTGTTCAGCCGCGACGTCGGGGTTTCGCCCGCGGCCTATGCCCGTGCAATCCGCGCCCGGCGCGCCGAAGCCCATCTTGACGAGCAGAAATCGGTGACCGAGGCGATTTATGACAGCGGCTATGCCGCGCCGAGTCGCTTTTATGCTGACGCGAAAGATCGACTTGGAATGACCCCGTCGGCGTGGCGCGATGGCGGGCGAGGCGAGACGATCCGCTGGACGGTGAGCGACAGCCCGCTTGGCGCGATGCTGGTCGCGGCGACCGCGAAGGGGATTTGCCGCCTGTCGTTCGACGAGAATGCCGACGCACTGCATGATCGCTTCCCCAATGCGACCATCCTGCCCGATGACGGGTCGATCGCGAGCCTGGTCGACGGTGCGTTGGCGGCGGTGACGAGCCCGGCGACGATGCCCGACCTGCCGCTCGATATTGCCGGAACGGCTTTTCAGCAGGCCGTGTGGCAGGAATTACGGCGGATTCCGCCGGGCGAAACGCGCAGTTATGCCGAGATCGCCGCCGCGGTCGGCAAGCCGCAGGCGGTGCGCGCTGCGGGATCGGCCAACGGCGCCAATGCTGTCGCGGTCCTGATCCCGTGCCATCGGGTGATCCGCAGCGACGGCAGCCTTGGCGGCTATGCTTATGGGCTCGAGCGCAAGCGCAAGCTGCTCGACGCAGAGGCCGGCAAGCGCGCGCTTCCGCTGTGACCCCTGGTCGAGGTATGCCGGCATCCGGTCGATGATAGGGGACAGCGGGCATTCGCCCCGCTAAGTCCGGGCTTGAGGCGAACGGCGGGGCAATGACGATGGACGACAGCATCACCACAGCGCCTGCGCGCCCATCGCTGGCACGCCGGATCGTGGCGTTTCCGCTGACCTTGCTGATCATCGCGGTGGCGATGCTGGCCGCAGCGACGTTCGTGACCTCGAAGATCAACGCCACGCTTCCGTCGAGCGAGCAGCCGCTGTGGGCGGTGGTCAAGGCGATCATCGCGATCATCATCGTCAGCGGTGCCTATCTGGCGTTCACCCGCTGGATCGAGCGCCAGCCACCGCGCGATTATGCCCTGCCCGGAGCCGGCCGCGAGCTCGCCGCCGGGATCGTGACCGGCATTGTGATCTTCACGCTGGTCGTCGGCATCGCCGCGCTGGCAGGGGTGTACCGGATCACCGGCGAGGGCAGCCTGCGCGAGTTCGTGACCATGCTGGTGACGGTCGCGATCATGCCCGCGTTCATCGAGGAACTGCTGTTTCGGGGAATCCTGTTCCGCTTCATCGAACAGATCGGCGGAAGCTGGGCGGCGCTCGGGCTGACCTCGGCGCTGTTCGGAGCGGCGCACCTCATGAACCCCAACGCCAGCCCGCTCGCCGCGCTGGCCATTGCGCTCGAGGCGGGGCTGCTGCTTGGCGGAATCTACATGCTGACGCGACGGCTGTGGGCGCCGATGGGGCTGCATGCGGCGTGGAATTTCACCCAGGGATTCGTGTTCGACGTGCCGGTCTCGGGGATCGACTCGAACGGCTTGGTCCAGGCCAAATTGTCGGGACCGGTGTTGCTGTCGGGCGGCGCGTTCGGACTTGAGGCGTCGCTGATCGCGATGGTCGTGGCGACCTTCGCTGGCGTGCTGATGATCATCCGCGCGGTGCGCAAGGGAGAATATAAGGCGCCGATGTGGTCGCGCGGCGATCGCGTCGCATCACAGGAAGCTGTACGGATCGACGTCGACCGCGACCCGGACCCTGGCGCCCCAGTCTAACGCGCCGAGCCAGTCGCGAATGACGTCCTGAACATCGAGGCTGCGAGCGGCGTGGACGAGGATTCGCTGGCGGTGGCGGCCTCGAAGCATGGCGAGCGGAGCCAGAGCGGGGCCGAACACCGCCATTCCGTCGACCCGCGGCGCGGCCAAACCGATCCGGCGAGCGACCGCTTCGGCCTCGGACGCGTCTTCGGACGAGATGATGATCGCCGCCAGTCGCCCGAACGGAGGCATCGCCGCACCGCGCCGGGCCTCGGTCTCGGCAGCGTAAAATCCGGCGGTGTCGCCGCTGACCAAAGCAGCGATGACCGGGGCGGAGGGGTCATGGGTCTGGACCAGCACCCGACCGGGCTTGTCGCCGCGTCCGGCGCGCCCGGCGACCTGCTGGATCTGTTGGAAGCTGCGTTCGGCGGCGCGAAGGTCGCCGCCCTGAAGCCCCAGATCGGCATCGACCACCCCGACCAGGGTCAAATTGGGGAAATGATAGCCTTTTGTAACAAGCTGGGTGCCGACGACGATATCGATCTCATGCGCGTCCATCGCCGCGACGAATTCGGCGGCGCGGGCGGGGGACCAGATGGTGTCCGACGTGACGATCGCGGTGCGGGCTTCGGGAAACAAAGCGGCAACCTCGTCGGCAATCCGCTCGACGCCTGGACCGCAGGCGACCAGACTGTCCTCCTCGCCGCATTCCGGGCAGGCGCGCGGCGGGGGCATGACATGGCCGCAATGGTGGCAGGCCAGACGATGCATCAGCCGATGCTCGACCATCCACGCGGTGCAATTGGGGCATACAAAGCGGTGGCCGCAGGTCCGGCACAGGGTCAGCGGAGCGAAGCCGCGGCGGTTGAGGAACAGCAAGGATTGTTCGCCCGCGGCGAGATTGGCGGCGAGTTCGGCGACAAGGGTCGGGGCGAGCCAGCGGCCGCGCGGCGGCGGATCCCGGGTGAGGTGGATCGCCGAGATGGTCGGCATGGTCGCTCCGGCGAAGCGGCCCGTGAGTTGGACCTCGCGGTAACGGCCGAGTTCGACCATGTAGCGGCTCTCGATCGCCGGGGTGGCGGACGACAGGATGATGGGAATGTCTTCGAAATGGCCACGCATCACGGCGACATCGCGGGCGTGATATTGCACTCCGTCCTCTTGCTTGAAGCTCGGCTCATGGGCTTCGTCGACGACGATCAGGCCGAGGTTCGCGTAAGGGAGAAAGAGCGCCGAGCGGGCCCCGACCGTCACCGCCGCCTCGCCGCTCGCGATTGCGCGCCACGCGCGGCGGCGTTGCGAGGAGCGCAGACCGCTGTGCCAGGCCGTCGGCGGGCAGCCGAAGCGCGCTTCGAACCGCTTGAGGAAAGGTTCGGTGAGCGCGATTTCGGGGAGCAGGACGAGCACCTGCTTATGCTGGCGCAAGGCTTCGGCGACGGCTTCGAAATAGACCTCGGTCTTGCCCGATCCGGTCACCCCGTCGAGCAGAACCGGATCGAAGCCGTGACCGATCGCCGCGACCAGGCTTGCGGCGGCGTCGGTCTGTTCGGGATTGAGGTCGGGCGGGGCGAAGTCGGGGTCGGGTCCGGCGAGCGGACGGTCGGTTTCGACCGCGATCGCTTCGAGTGCTCCGGCATTGACGAGACTGCGGATGACCGCGTCGCTGACCTCGGCCAAAGCGGCGAGCTCGCGGACCGTGCCCTGGCGCGCCTCGAGTGCGGTCAGTGCCTTGGTGCGCTGCACGGTGAGGCGGGGCGGAAAGATGCCCGTCGGGCGATATTCGATGGTCTGGCGGGCGCTGCTAAGCGCGGACGACGACGGCAGGACCATACGCAGCACCGCGGCGAGCGGGCTGAGGTAGTAATCGGCGGTCCATTCGGCCAAGCGGCGAAGCGGCGCGGCGATCGGGGGGACGTCGAGCAGCGCGGCCAGCGGCCGAAGTCGATTGTCGCCGACATGCTCGCTCGGCAGGCGCTCGGGCTCCCACACCACCCCGACGAGCTGGCGCGGACCGAGCGGGGCGATGACCACCGCGCCGGGCACCAGGCTCATGCCGTCGGGGATGCGATAGTCGAGCGGACCCAAT
>JANPMU010000101.1:0-11501 GCA_031427095.1 Sphingomonas sp. | reverse complement strand
GATCTCTTCGGCATCGGGAATGGATCGGTTCATGCGCGCCAGAAGATAGGGGTAGACCTCCTGCGGCGGGCGCGCAAATTGTCAGACAGCTTAGGCGCTGGCGAGGTTGACCGCGCTCGTCTTGCCGCGCTGATCCTCTTCCAACTCGTATGATACGCGCTGGTCCTGGGTGAGCGTCGACATGCCGGCGCGCTCGACGGCCGAAATGTGCACAAAGGCGTCGTTTCCGCCGCCTTCCGGCGCGATGAAACCGTAACCTTTGGATTCGTTGAAAAATTTGACTGTGCCGATCGGCATGATGATTTCCTTCTCATTTGGCCCGACAATCGGACCTTGGAGCTAAGAGCAGCGAAGGGAAGGAAAGAGGGCCGCAAAGCGCCTGAAGTCCTATCGATTTGCGACAAGTAGCCAAGACCTGATAGCCTAATCCGAACGAAATTGAAACTCTAGTTGAAATTTACCTCGGCAACTGGCTGCAATTCCACCGCCGCCACCCACTTTGCCAGCGCGTCGCGGGCTCGTCCGGTGTACAGCTTCTTGCGGTCGGCTTTCTTCGATTTGGGGCCGTCAAGCGGGGGCATGAGGCCGAAATTGATGTTCATTGGCTGATAGGTTTCGGCTTCCGCGCCGCCGGTGATGTGGGCGAGCAAGGCGCCGAGCGCGGTTTCCGGCGGGAGCGGGGGCAGTAGGCGGCCCTGTGCTTCAGCCGCCGCGAACTGCGCCGCGAGCAGGCCAATACCGGCGCTTTCGACATAGCCTTCGCAGCCGGTGATCTGCCCGGCGAAACGAATATGGGGCAAGGATTTGAGCCACTCGCCGTCGAGCAGCTCGGGCGAGCGGATGAAACTGTTGCGGTGGATCCCACCAAGCCGTGCGAACTCCGCCGCCTCAAGCCCTGGAATCGTCCGGAAAATTCGTACCTGGTCACCATGCTTGAGCTTGGTCTGGAAGCCGACCATGTTCCACAAGGTGCCAAGCGCATTGTCCTGGCGCAGCTGGACGCAGGCATAGGGCCAGCGCCCGGTCTTGGGATCATCGAGCCCGACCCCTTTCATCGGGCCGTAGCGCAAGGTTTCGATCCCGCGCTCGGCCATCACCTCGATCGGCATGCAACCCTCGAAATAGGGCGTGTCTTTCTCCCACTCCTTGAACTCGGTCTTCTCGCCGGCGTTCAAGGCGGCGACGAAGGTGTCATATTGCTCCTTGGTCATCGGGCAGTTGATGTAATCCTTGCCGCCCTTATCCCACCGCGCGGCCATCCAGCAGATGTCCATATCGACACTGTCGCGGTGGATGATCGGGGCGATGGCATCGAAAAAGGCAAGCGCATCGGATCCGGTCGCGGCGGCGATCGAAGAGGCGAGGCCGGGCGCGGTCAGCGGGCCGGTGGCGATAATCGTCGGGCCGGTGGCGGGCAGGACATCGACCCGCTCGCGCACTACTTCGATGTTGGAATGCGCAGCGATCCGTGACGTCACTTCGGCGGCGAAGGCTTCGCGATCGACCGCCAGCGCCGAGCCGGCGGGGACTCGGTGCTGGTCGGCCGCCGAGAGGATCAGCGACCCGAGCGTGCGCATTTCCTGGTGGAGCAGCCCGACCGCATTATTCTCGGCATCGTCCGAGCGGAAACTGTTCGAGCAGACCATTTCGGCAAGCCGGTCGCTGTCATGCGCAGGTGTGGTGTCGCCGCCACCACGCATCTCGCTGAGACGAACGCGAAGCCCCGCTTCGGCCAATTGCCACGCCGCCTCCGACCCGGCGAGCCCGCCGCCGATAATGTGGATGTCGTGGAACATGTGGCTCCTTAGCACCTTGCGGCAGGGTGCAAAGTCCCCGTTCGTACTGAGCGAAGTCGAAGGGCGCTGGCACGACCGTCTCGCGAACGCCCTTCGACCATGGCGGGTTCGCACTGTCTCCCAGACAGTGCTGGAATCCCGCCATCAGGACGAACGGATAGTGGGCCGCATGGATTGAGTCGCTTCGCTCGCAATGAGAGTTCAGATTACGCCGGCGGCGCCGCTTCCCCCGCAAGCAGATCCTCGATGTCGGCGATCGGACGGTCGGTCATTGCCTTGTTAAAGGTGGCGACGATCCGCCGCTCGGTCTCCTTGTGGAAATGCTTGCGCAATTCGCCGAGCGTCCTGGGCGGCGCGACGATCGCCAGCGCATCATAATCGTTGGCCAAAGCGCGGCGATTGAGCAGCTCGGCGGTGTCCTTGGCCCACTGGTCCTCGGCCTGCTGGTGGAAGTCGGTTTCTTCATATGCCGGGCGGCCGTATCCGCCACTCTGCTGCATCGTTCCCGGCGCATCAGTCTTGATCTCGCTGTTCTTGGCGTCGGCGCGCTCGTCATGCGCTTCGGTGCGCAAATCGAGCTTCGCGGCACCGCCATGGTTGCGCAGGAAGAGCATCTTGCGTCCATCAGCGACAAGGACGAGGGCCTGGTTGGGAAGAGTCATCGGGGGAACCTCCTGGTTTGGTTGGCGTGCCAACGTTCGCTCGTTGAGTCGCGTTCCGATTCCCGCTGAGTTGCCGAACGGCCTGTTCACCGTCGTCCGGCCTCGCCGCATGAGCATGGCAAAGCTGCCCCCGGCAGCTTTGATCCTGTCTAATCGACCGAACGACCCAGCTCATCCTCGCCAATCACCGCATCGTCACTTGGCGCGACTTCGCCGTCGCCGACTTCAAGCTCGATCTCGTCGCTCTCGTCGATCTTGGCCACGCTGACGACATGTTCGTTGGCGGCGACCTTGAAAATCGTCACGCCCTGCGTGTTGCGGCCCATCACGCGGATGTCGCCGACGGTCGTGCGGATGATCTTCGCCTGATCGGTGACGAGCATCAATTGTTCGCCCGGGGTGACCGGGAAGCTCGCGACGACTGAGCCGTTGCGATCGGACGTGTCGATGTTGGTGATGCCCTGGCCGCCGCGGTTGGTGCGGCGATATTCATAGGTCGAGCTGCGCTTGCCAAAGCCATTCTCGGTCACCGTCAGCAGGAATTGCTCGCGATCGGCAAGCTCCTGCCAGCGCTCGGGGGTAAGGCTGCCGTGACCTTCGCGGTCGCGCCACGCGGGGTTCTTGAGATAGGCCTCGCGTTCTTCCTGACTGGTCCCGACGCGGCGCAGGATCGACATTGAGATGACCTCGTCCTCCGCTTTCAGCCGAACCCCGCGAACCCCGCTCGAGGTGCGCGACTGGAATTCGCGGACGTCGGTCGATTTGAAGCGGATCGCCTTGCCGTGGCGGGTGGCGAGCAGCACGTCATCGTCTTCGGTCAGAAGGTCGACGCTGATCAGGCGGTCGGTCGGATCGCCATGCTCGTCGCCTTCACTTTCGCTGACACCGAAGCGCATCGCAATCTTGCCCGCAGTGGGGATGTTGGTGAACGCGGCCATAGAATTGCGGCGGACGGTGCCGTGAGCGGTGGCGAACATGATGTGCAAAGCGCCCCAGCTTTCCTCATCCTCGGGTAACGGGAGGACCGCGGTGATCGTCTCGTCCTCGGCCAGCGGAAGCAGATTGACCATCGGCCGACCGCGAGCATTGGGTCCGCCTTCGGGGAGCCGCCAGACCTTCTTGCGATAGACCTTGCCCGCCGAGGAGAAGAACAGCACCGGATTATGGGTCGAGGTGACGAACAAATTGGTCACCGCGTCCTCGTCCTTGGTGTTCATTCCCGAGCGGCCCTTGCCGCCGCGCTTCTGTTCGCGGAACAGGGTCAAAGGGGTGCGCTTGATGTAGCCGGTGAGGGTCACGGTGACGACCATCTCCTCGCGCTCGATCAAATCCTCATCGTCGATGCCGTCGGCAGCGGCGGCGATCGGCGACATGCGTGGGGTCGAGAATTCCTTGTCGACCGCGTCGAGTTCCTCGCTCATCACCGCGTAAAGCTTTGCGCGGTCACCGAGGATATCGAGCAGCCCGCTGATGGCCGTCGCAAGCTCCTTTAGTTCGCCCGCGATCTCGTCACGCCCAAGCGCGGTGAGGCGGTGGAGGCGAAGCTCGAGGATCGCTTTCACCTGGATTTCGGACAGCGTGTAGTCGGCGCCCGCAGCATGGGCCTCGACCGCCTCAACCAGCTCGATGTACGGGCGGATTTCCTCGCCCGGCCATTCTCTGGCCAAGAGAGCCGCGCGCGCCGCAGCGGGACTGGCCGATCCGCGGATGATCCGCACGACCTCGTCGAGGTTGGTCACCGCAATCACCAGCCCGAGCAGGATATGGGCGCGCTCGCGGGCCTTGAGCAGCTCGAACTTCGAGCGGCGGGTGATGACTTCCTCGCGAAACTCGATGAACGCCTCGATGATATCGCGCAGCATCAGCGTTTCGGGGCGACCGCCGCGGATCGCCAGCATATTGGCGGCAAACGAGGATTGCGCCGGCGTGTGGCGCCACAATTGGTTGAGGACGACTTCCGGCGTGGCGTCGCGTTTCAGCTCGATGACGATCCGCACGCCGAGGCGGTTGGATTCGTCGCGGATGTCCGAAACGCCCTCGATGCGCTTGTCTTTGGCGGCTTCGGCGATCTTTTCGACCAGCCCGTTCTTGCCGACCTGGTAGGGGATCTCGGTGAGGATGATCGAGCGTCGGTCGCCGCGGCCTTCCTCGACATGATGCTTTGAGCGCTGGAGGATCGAGCCGCGCCCGGTGAGGTAGGCGCTGCGGATCCCGGCGGTCCCCAGGATCGTCGATCCGGTCGGGAAATCGGGGCCCAGGACATGCTCCATCAGGCCTTCGCTGGTGATCGCGGGGTCGGCGATGAACGCGCGGCAAGCGGCGATCACCTCGCCCAGATTATGCGGCGGAATGTTGGTCGCCATGCCCACCGCGATCCCGCCCGCGCCGTTGACCAGCAGATTGGGAAAGCGCGCTGGGAGGACCTGCGGCTCACGCTCCGACGCGTCATAGTTCGGAGTGAAATCGACCGTGTCCTTATCATAGTCGCCCAGAAGGAAGTTGGCGACCTTGGCGAGCCGCGCCTCGGTGTAGCGCATCGCCGCCGGAGGGTCGGGATCCATCGATCCGAAATTGCCCTGGCCGTCGATCAGCGGAACCCGCATCGACCAGCTTTGCGTCATCCGGGCGAGCGCGTCGTAGATCGCGCTGTCGCCGTGGGGATGATATTTACCCATGACGTCACCGACGATCCGGCTCGACTTGCGATAGGGCCGTCCGGCGACATAGCCCGCTTCCTGACAGGCGTGGAGGATGCGGCGGTGGACCGGTTTCAAGCCGTCGCGGACGTCGGGCAGCGCGCGGCTGACGATCACCGACATGGCATAATCGAGGTAGCTGGTCTTCATCTCCTCGACGATGGAGATCGGGGCAATGTCGCTGCGGTCCTGGACCGGCGGTGAGGTGGCCAATGTGTATCCTGTCGCTTGTGCTATGACGGTCCGGGCGAAGGTCCGGCGGTCGCCCCCTCGCTGGAGATTGGCCTAGCCGATCAGGACGGGTGACGCCACCCCGCGCGCTCGCGCGCGAGGGGGTCGGGCCGCTGCTAAATTTGCTCAGTCGCGGATGAAGCGCGGTGCGTCGTCCGTCGAACCGTCGAAGTCGAAGCGCCACCCGTCACGATCAAAACCGCGCAGGGCCGCTGGATCGGAAATCCGTTCCTCGCACACAAACCGGGCCATCGCCCCGCGCGCGACCTTGGCGGGGAAGCTTTGAAAGTTGAGGCCCTTAGCGGTGCGCACCCGAAAGTCGGGGGCGATGACCCGCACCTTGCGCGGCAAATGCGGGCCGACCGCTGCGAAATATTCGACGCTTGCGAGGTTGAGGACAATGTTCGATCCATCCGCCGAGAGGTCGGCCTTGACTGCGCGGCCGACCTTGCCGCCCCAATGGTCGAGCAGGCGATCGCCTTTGGGTGACCAACGCGTGCCCATTTCGAGCCGATAGGGGCGGACCCGGTCGAGCGGGCGGAGCAGCCCGTAGAGCCCCGACAGAATCCGCAAGTGCTGCTGGGCAAAGTCGAGCGTGTCGCTGTCTGCCGATGCCGCGTCGAACCCGCGATAGACGTCGCCCGCGAACATCCGGATGGCGGGCCGCTCTGGCGTCTTGGCGAAGCCGCGAAAGCGCACCGCGTTAAGCTCGGCGAGCTTGCTCGAGATGTGCATGATCTCGGTCAGCTTGGTGGGTGAGAGCTTGGCGGCGGCACGCGCAATCCGCCGGGCTTCGTCGCCGAAGCGCGCCTCGCTCCCCACTTCATCAAATGTGGTATCGAGATCGAGCGTCTTGGCGGGGGAAAGCAGGATAATCACCGCCGGTCCGCTAGCCGGTTGTCCGGCGTGGGTCAAAAGCCTTGCAAAAAGCGTCGATTCTCAATGGTTCAACGCGCGTTCAGCCCCGTAGCACCATTCGCGGCTGGTAGCGGCGCAGGTTCGGAGTATATCCGGTGCGCCATTGGGTTTGGCGCCGACACGATCGCGCGCAAGAGGAGAAACAATATGACCATTTCTACGCGAGCACTTCTACTCGCGCTTGTGATCGGCAGCACTGCCGTTACCGCCCCGGCGTTTGCCCAATATTATCAGTCGGCTCCGGCGCCGTCGGTTGCCCCGCGGGCTTCCTCACCCGCCGCTCCGGCGGGGCAGCGCAAGTTCGATATTTCGAACGGTGCGCGCAAGGCGATCGTCGAGCTCCAGACCGCCGTCAATGCGAACGACGTCGCGAATTTCCCGGCCAAGCTTGCCGCCGCGCAAGCGGTTGGCAAGACGAAGGATGACAAATATGTCATCGGCCAGCTTCAGTTGAAGGCAGCGGTCGATCAGAAAGATAATGTCGGTATCGGCAACGCGATCGAGGCGATGCTCGCCTCGGGCTCGGCCAGCCCCGCCGAAACGTCGACACTGTACATCAACCTTGGCAGGCAGCTCTACAATGCCAAGCAATATGACCGCGCGGCGACCGCGTTCGAGCGTCTCATCGCGCTCAATTCCAACGACACTGACGCCATCGTGATGCTCGCCGAGACGCGCAAATCCCAGAACCGCGCTGCGGACGCCGTTACCCTGCTGCAAAGGGCGATCGCTGCGCGGGTTTCGGCTGGTCAGAAGCCGAGCGAGGATTGGTACAAGCGCGCGGTCGCGATCGCTTATGACGCCAAGCTTCCTTCCGCGATTCCCCTTAGTCGCGATTGGGTCACGGCCTATCCCTCGCCCAAGAACTGGCGCGATACATTGCTCATCTACCAGACGGGCACCGTGCTTGATGAAACCAGCAAAATGGACCTTTACCGCCTCTCGCGTGCGGCCGGGGCGCTGGCTGGCGAAAGCGACTATTACGAATATGCCAGCAGGGCATTGAGCAAGGGCTTGTCCGGTGAAGCCAAGGCCGTCCTTGAGGAAGGCTTCGCGGCGAAGTCGATCGATCGCTCCAAGCCCATTTTCCGCGATGTTCTGGCAAGCGCGACGACCAAGAGCGCCGGTGACCGCGCGACGCTTGCTGGTTTCGAGAAAACCGCTCTCGCCGCTCCCGCAGCCAAGTCGGCCATGGCCACCGCCGAAGCCTATTTCGGCTATGGCGACTATGCCAAGGCGGCGACGCTGTATCGTGCGGCGCTGACCAAAACCGGGGTCGACCCGAGCCTTGCCAATCTCCGCCTCGGGATGGCGCTCGCGCGTTCGGGGGACAAGATCGGCGCGACGGCCGCGCTCAATGCGGTCACCGGCCCGCGTGCCGACATCGCCAAATATTGGCTGCTGTGGCTCGCGACGCGCGCCTGATCGGGACGAGTTGAAACCATCACGGGGGCGTCGGCGCGGGCCGGCGCCCCCCTTTTTTCGTCTGTCCCGAAATGGGAGGCTCGCCCAAAGCCTCTATCTCGCGCGCAATCGTCATCGCTAAAGGCTTGATGCTTCTGTGGATTTCGCGCGCGAAGGGATGACGATTGCAGTTCGACGATCGCCTTGCCACCGTTCTCGATCAGTCGAGCGATGACCCGCGCGACCGCGCGGTGCAATGGCGTCAACTGGTTGACCTGATTGCGCGCGGCGCCCCGGCACCCGACAGCCCCTTGGTCGTGCGCGCGCTCGCCCGGATTGCCGACGGTCGCGGCTTCGTCGCCGAGGATCTGCGCGCCGCCGCAGCCCGATCGGTCGCCGGACTCAACCTGCCCGTTGCCCTGATCATGATCTTTGCCAGCGATAGTCCGACGGTCGCTACGCCTGTGCTCGCAGCGGCGCGGCTCGATCCGGCGGAGTGGCGGTCGGTGCTCGATTCGGCGACCCTCTTGTCTCGCGGGTTTATCGAGACTCTTCATCCCGAGCTTCGTCCGGAGAAGGACGCTCCCGCGCCGCCCGAACCTGCCTCAGCCAATCCGCAGACCGAGCCGGTTCCGACGATCAGAGACATGGTCGCCAAGATAGAGCGCATGCGTCACGCCGATCTGGCGCCATCGCCGCCGCCGCCGCGCCCGCCACTAGGCAAAACGCCGCCGCCTGCGTCCCGGACCGTGCGCGCGGCGGTCGATCCGCCCGCCTTGTTCCGCTGGGAATGCAGCCCGTCGGGAGAGATCGAATGGGTCGAGGGTGCACCGCGCGGGGCGCTGATCGGTCGCTCGATCGCGCTTGGCAACGGTGAAGGGGTCGACCGCAATGTCGAGCGCGCTTTTGCCCGCCGCAGCCCGTTCCGTGACGCGGTTCTGTCGCTCGGCGGCGAGGGTCTGGTCGCGGGAAAATGGCGGATCAGCGGAATCCCCGCATTTGAACCGACCGATGGACGCTTCGCCGGTTATCGCGGGGTCGCCCGGCGTGACGGGCCGCTGTTCGCCGCACCCGCCGCGACCGCAAGCGTGGTCGCGCTCGACAATGATTCGCTGCGCGAACTGGTTCATGAGATCAAGACGCCGCTTAATGCGATCATCGGTTTCGCGGAGATCATCGATGGCCAATATCTTGGCCCTGCGCACCGCAGTTATCGCGAGCGCGCCGCCGAAATTGTCCGCCAGGCGCGCACGCTCCTGGTTGGGATCGACGATCTCGATTTTGCGGCGATGCTGCAATCAGATCGCAACCGGCCCGGACAAGGCACGAATTTCGCAGATTTTTTTCCGGCTTTCGCTGAGCGGCTTGGCGACCGGGCCAGTGACCATGGGGTCCGCCTTACCATCGATCGGGGGACGGGAGATCATCGCTGTGCCCTCGACTCCGATCTGGTTGAACGGCTGCTCGACCGGTTTCTCGGCTCGATCATCGATTCGGCCGAGGCCGACGAGCTGCTGCACGTGGCGTTCGGCCAAGAGGGGGATCGCTGCGCCATCGCTATCAGCCGCCCGCGCACAACGGTCGGTGCGAGCGAGGCGGAATTGCTCGACCCGTCCTACGCCGCTGGGGTCAGCGCCGACCGCGGCGACATACTCGGCCTCGGCTTTGCCTTGCGGCTGGTGCGCGGACTTGCGCGCATTGCCGGCGGCGAGCTTACCGTCGAGTCGGCCACGCTGACCTTGCTCTTGCCAATGTTCGAAGCCGAGTGACTTGCGCCGCGCCTGATCGACCCGCTATCGCCACGCGCACCGGGCGGGGCCTGTAGCTCAATTGGTTAGAGCTGGCCGCTCATAACGGCTAGGTTGGGGGTTCGAGTCCCCTTCCAGGGCACGACGAACGCAAAGATACGTGTGAGACTCTTAGTGGAGCTCTGTTGGCGGCATTAAGGCCGAGAGTGCGGAGGGATATTGTCAATCTTGACTTATCACCTTTGCATGAGTATTTGTACGTTTACGAAAGGCTTGGCAAGTAAGTCATTGATTTATATAAAGAAACTTCTATTCTCATTTGCAGTATTGCAATATTCATGTCATACATATTTACTAAATTTTGATTGAAAAAAAATAATTTCGTGAAGAAAAACGGAACTGGAGGAAGAGTATGTTCAGGCAAGACCTGAGCTATTGAGATCTGTATGGGATCAATATGCAGTACTGCCTGCTGTGCAATTTGGATCGTGGCTTTCTCTGTTTCTGCGTAAAGTGCTGGAGCTTCTAGGAGAAGAAGCGGGGCATGCGGGATCACTATTTGGTGCGGATAGGGCACCTGCAGTTATATGCTCTTTGCTGCAGCATGCAGTGGCCCCACTTGCAGTACCTATGGCGGATAGACTAGGCTTGCTTTGCAAAGAGTCACCCTTACCGGCTATAGAAATATACGGTATAACGGAAGAATTTGCCCGAGCAATGACAACCTTTCTAGAAGGATGCAGCAGTCAAAGTATTTTAGATGCTATATCATCTTTATTTGCTGGGTTTACGAAATTTCTAGAATTATACGGTATTTGTGAAGGCAATTTCCTTCGAATGCAGTTACTGGAGACCTTGGGTCTAGTAAGTTTTAAAAACCACATGGCATCCCTTGGACTTGCAGGTGACCAAGAGGATGGCGATTTATCTGGTGAGATGGATTTTTCAGATCCAATGGAGGCTTACGAGGCATTTGGAGTTCAACTTGTAAGAGCAGCAGACGCGATATTTGCCCCAACACAGGCAGCAGTGTTGCGATCAGCTACACTACATGGAGGGTTGAAAGTAAAACAAGTCTGCAGAGCATTGTCACTGACTTTATCATCTCATACAAAGCTGCTTACTGGTAAGGTAGATGAGCTGCGGATTGCTTGTGGATTTCCTTCAGATCTTACTTCTGAGGCGGACAAAGGCAAAGACAAAGGGAAGGTGTCTGCTGTAGAAGGTAGCCATTCAATCAACCAGCAAGCAGAGCTCACTGCCGAGAGCTGGGCCAGTCGTTTAGAAGACCATGACCTCAGGGGCCGTATTCTGGTCCCAAGTGCTCTGAGGGCCCTACAGGTGAACAACGGGTCCAGAGGCCCTACGCACTGCAGTTAAAGCACAATATTTTTTTATAATATAATTTGTTATGATATGTTATGATATGATATGACATGATGTATCATGATGTGATATGATATGACTGCGTTACTACACTATCTAAGTTCTGAACCTATCATGAACCTTTTATTCTCTTTGTTTCTTTCTTCTTTTGTCTTCTCCTTCCCTCTCAACCCTTTTCCCTCCTCTTGTCTTCTCCCTGTTTCCCCTCCTTTTCTCTACTTTACTTAAAAGTTGTCAATGAATGGTTACGTCTAATAGGCCTCAGGAAGAATTTCTAGGAAGCTTGCTGAGCTGGAGCAATACACCAGTGACATCCTTGCAAATCTTTCAACGTCATTATTCAGAGATGTCGCCCTTGACAAAATGATGAGCACTATGACGGCTCTATCCGCTGCAGAGCTGAAGACCTCTCCTGTCTGTAATGTGGGAGCCACATACGCATGTGTTCTTCTGCAGAATAATCCCTCAGCTGCGTCAGAGCTGAGAAGCTTCTTTGCATCTTCTGCCTCACATCACGCTTCCCAGACAGGTATGCAAACATACAACACATTCCACGGCAATCCTGTTCATTGCAATGTAATTGAATCGCACCAAAACCTCCTCTTGTTGTGATTCTGATCTCAATTCATCCTGTGCTGAAGACAACTCACACCTCCTGAC
>JANPMU010000100.1:0-22247 GCA_031427095.1 Sphingomonas sp. | reverse complement strand
CCATTTTCGACTAGGACGAACCAGAGGAAATAGGTTTGTTCATAGGTTCCTAAATTTCCCAGGCACTTGCCCGAGGCGCGGATGACGCCCTTATTACCCTCGACGATCACGACGCTGAAGGTAAGCGTCGGGGCCTCCTTGAAAGCGCCCAAAATCGGCACGAACCGGTCAAACATGTCCTTGCGCCCTTCGTAGACGCCCGAGGCAGAAGTTCTTCCGGTCAGAATATAGCGGCCATCCTCATAGAGCATGCTCAATGCTTCGACAAATCGCTTGTTTTCAAAGTGCTCGATATAGGTCTGAATGACCTGGCGTGTATCGCCCATCTCTTATCGCTCCCGTGCAAGTCATCGTCCGGATCTCGTCGCCCGGATCGGGCCACCCTCGAACTAAAGACCCGTTCAAGGATTGGTCGATCGGTCCGATTGAATCCGACGCGCATCCTGCGACACGCTTGGAATGGACCATCGGCCGATGCGGAGAGGAAACCGGTCAATTGACCGGAAAGCCCTCTCCGCTGATTTCTGCCGCGCCTTGCAGTTTTAGGAATGCAGTTCCTGAAATGGCGGCGGAGGAAGATGGCCGGCCGCGCCGTTTTCGGCGGCTTTCCGATACATCCAGTTGCAATCCACCACTTCGCCTTCGGGAAGGCCCGCAGCCGAAACACCGGTCACCGGACCTGTGAAGATCACCAGGAACAAGGCTCCGTCCTTGCCGATCCTCGGTGCGTGGTTGATACCGCCCGCTTCAAGCAAATAATCGCCCTTGTACATCGTCCCATATTCATACGAGAAATCACCCTCGAGGACGAAGGCATGAACGTCGGCGAAATGGTGATGATCGGGAAGCTCGAGCGGACCGTTCTTAAAGCGGATCAGCGTGGTGAACACACCCGACGAGCGGTTGATGCTCAGGAGCTTGAATTCCGACCCTTCGAACGCCCACGGCGTCCACGGAAGTTGATCGGTCCTGACCAGCGATGAGCCATCAGGAAAATTCTTCGATTCGGTCGGCCCGGGCACCGTAAAATCGCCACCGCGATCCATCACTGCCGAATGCTCGTGCTTCTGTACAATTGTCGCCATTCAGACCTCCTATGAGCCTTTGAAAAAGGTACATTCCGTTGAGTACGTTCTTATTACCCTTGGGGATTTATTAAAACCGGCCCGCATCCCTGTCAAGCCGCCATTGGGTAACGTCGTTTGCCCTTACGGACCATTTGACCGCTTTTTTAAATCAGATGTAAAGCGCGCGCTGCTCGAATCAGGCCTCGTCGTGCAAGATATGCGTCAGGAGTCCGCTCTGCGGACGCTGCTCGGGTCAGCGGAGAGCTTCGGCGAATGGGTAGGTCCGGACCTTCATGTCCCAATCCTTCGCGGCCGCCGCGATCGCCTTGTACATTCCGCGCATGCCCGCCGCTTCCTCGTATAATTCCGTAAAGCAACCGATCGCAGCGCGCGTGTCGATGTAACAGAATTTACCCCCCGCAAATTCTCCCCGTGTATTCAGCGGGCTCCCCCTCGATGCATATTCCTGGACCATCGCCTCGAAATCATCGACGAACACCGCGATATGGTGAAAACCGGTCTCGCCCTTGCGATACGTATCCGCATATACCGAGGGCGCATTGCTGATCATCTCGATCAGTTCGATCTGGAGCGATCCGGCCTGACCCAAAGCGAGATTAATATCCAGCGTCCCCGGACTGCCCTTATATTCGACAGGAACGCCGAGGTTGTTCTGGACGAAGAACGGCCCTGCCCCGATCGTTTCGACCCAATGGTTGACAGCTTGGTCGAGGTTGTCGACGATGTAGCACATCTGGACAATATGTTGCGCGATAGTCATGGCATCTCCTCTTCGTCGAAGTTGTCGTTGCTTCGTTATGCGATTACCCGGAAGCCTCGAGCGTTTGAACCTTGCCGAACACGCCTTCGCTGCAGAGCCGCTCGACTTCGGGCCCGGACATGCCGAGGCTCATCACGATCTCGCGTGTATGTTCGCCGAGCAGCGGTGGAGCCGACACTGGCAGCGGGTCGCTTCCGCTCATTGCGATCGGGTTGCCGGGCATGCGCAGCGTCCCTTCGGTCGGGTGTTCCACCATGCGCCAGAAGTTGACGCTGTCGAGGTGCGGATCGGTCAGCAGGTCATCGATCGAATTGACGCGTCCGAACGGCACGTCGGCAGCTTCGAGCAGGGCCAGCCACTCGGCATAATCCTTCTGGAGCACACGCCTGCCGACCTCCGCCCAGAACCCGACCTGGTCGGATTGGCGCGCCGCAAAGCTGTTGTAGCGGCTGTCGTTGGTGAGCTCGGGGTCACCGACAACCTCGCAGAAACGGCGCCAATGGCCTTCATTATAAGGCAGCACGCAAATATACTGATTGTCCCGGGTCAGAAACGGCCGGCGCGATCCAGTGCTGATCGGGACATAGCCGGTCTCGCCGAGCGGCGGAACGAATGCTGCTCCCCATAGATGCTCGTTGCAGTTGAATGCCGCCATGGTCTCGAACATCGGGACATCGACCGCCTGGCCCTCGCCGGTGCTGAAGCGCTGGCACAAGGCGGCGAGAACGCCATAAGCGGCATGAAGCGCGGTGACCTTGTCGGCAATGATCGAGGGCACATAACGCGGCTGACCGCCCACCACCCGCTGGAGCGAAGCCAATCCCGATTCTGCCTGGCCGATATCGTCGTACGCGGGCCGGCCGGCATATAATCCGTCGTCCGAATAACCTTTGACGTGACAATAGATGATTTGGCTGTTCTGCTGGCGCAGTGCGTCGTAGGAAATTCCGAGCCGTTTCGCGGCGCCAGCGCGCGTCGAATGGATGATGACATCGCTCTGTCGAACCAGTGAATAGAGGACCTCCAGCCCGGCGGGATTTTTGAGGTCGAGCACGATACTTTTCTTGTTGCGGTTATTGCCGAGGAAGAACGCCCCCATCCCGGGCGAATGGCGAGGTCCGATATTGCGCATCAAATCCCCCTCGGGGGGCTCGACCTTGATAACCTCAGCTCCCATGTCGCCAAGATATTGCGCGGCCATCGGGCCAAGCACCATCGTCGCAAGATCGAGAACCTTCGTGCCTTCGAGCGGACGCGCCATGACCGTTCCTTGGTAAACCGCACCAAATCTTTATCGATTGGTCCGCTGAACCTATTGGTACCATATCGAACCTGCAAGTAGCAACGCGGTCCGGTCGAGCCGATCGCAGGACATGTTGAAATTTCTCGAAATCGAAGGGGCGATGCCCATCGAAACAATGCTAGGCTGGCAAGCGCGCAACCCGCGTCGCAAAAAAGCCCTTGTGAATCCCGCACCGGCGGCTGTACGTGCAAGAAGCTAAATATTCCCGCTGGTATGTTTCCGTGTTGTGCGGATAATGCGAGCCCCGAACGAGACAGGATCGGGGGAGCGCTCAAAGCATTCGAAGGTGACCGATGGACGACGACTTGCTGGTCGAGCTCAGACAATATTGCGGCGACAGCGTCGGCCCGGTTTACGCGTGGGACCGGGTCAACGAGCCGATGATTCGGCAATGGTGCGAAGCACTCGATTTCAATTTCGGACCTTATCTGGATTCGGACCGCGAAGGCGGCGTCGTCGCGCCGGTAACGATGATGCCGGTGTGGCTGATGCCCGGTCTCAACCGCCGGCACGCCCCCGGCTCGGACGAGCGCGATCACCGCGCGATCATGAAAGTCCTCGAACGAGAAGGCTTTCACGGAATCCTCGGCACGAATTGCGAACAGGAATATGAGCGCCGGCTGCGCCCGGGCGAAAAAATCGCCTCGACCTATCAGGTCGAATCGGTCAGCGATCGCAAGCAGACCAAATTCGGGCCCGGATATTTCATCACCTTTCTGCAATCCTTCTGGGATGAGGAACAGAAACTGGTCGGAACGATGCGCCTGCGGATCGTTCGGTTCAAGCCTGCAGCCAAGACCGAAGTCGACCAGCGCCCGGACCCTCCCCAGCCATCGATGAGCCAGGATACGGCATTTTTCTGGGAAGGATTGCAGCACAAGAAGCTGCTCATCCAGCGCTGTAGCCAGTGCGGCCTGTTGCGCCACCCGCCCGGCCCGGCATGTACGGCCTGTCACAGCCTCGACTGGGACACGCTGGAATCATCCGGAACCGGCTCGCTCTATTCCTTTGTCATCATCCACAAGCCTCAAAATCCGGCGTTCGATTACCCGCACCCGGTTGGGCTGATCGAACTCGATGAAGGGGTGCGCATGATCGCGCCGCTGGCGGCGGAAGAGCGCGAGCGGCTCGTGATCGGCAGTCGCATGCATGCTGTCTTCAGTGAGCCGAGCGAAGTACATCGCCTGCCCGTCTTTCACCTGTCAGCGAGTGCCTGAGAATGAATTTCGAATTCAGCGAGGAGCAAAGCGCCATCGGCGAATTGGCGCAATCGATCTTCCACGATCATTGCGACGACGACCGGATTCGCGAAATCTATGAATCGGGCGATATATTCGACGAGCGGCTGTGGCAAAGCCTCGCCGAGACCGGGCTGCTCGCCGCTGCCCTCCCCGAAACGTGCGGCGGCTCCGGTCTGGGAATGCTCGACCTCGGGCTCATACTCGAGGCTCAGGGCGCGACGCTCGGCGCCGTCCCCTTCTGGCGCCACCAGATCGCCTCCCTGGCAATTGCGAGCTTCGGCAGCGATGCCCTTAAGAATGCGCATCTTCCCAAGTTGATCAACGGCAGCGCGATCGCCTCGCTGTGGAACGAATCCAGCCAGCGGTCTGCGCTGCAGGCGAAGCAGTCCTCGAACGGTTGGTCGCTTTCGGGAACCGCGCACCATGTCGTGCTCGACGCGCGCACCAAGCTTGTCCTTGTGATCGCCACCTTACCCGACGACCGCGATCAATTGTTCATCGTTCCGACCGACGCACCGGCGCTCGATGCGGTCCGCGGAACAAGTAGCAATGACGAAAGCGTCGCCGACCTCACGTTCAATGATGTGGAAGTGAGCGCCGATGCGCTGCTCGCCTGTCCCGATGCCGTCGAATGGCTTGAGCTGCGTTGCTGTCTCGCAATCGCCGCCCTGCAACTCGGGGTCACTGGCGAAGCGCTGCAACGCGCAGCGCTGTACGTGTCCGAACGTCATCAGTTCGGTCGGCCGATCGGCAGTTTTCAGGCCGTCGCGATGCGCATGGCCGAAGCCTATATCCAGCTCGAGTTGCTCCGCACCGCGCAGTGGCAGCTTGCGTGGCGGCTTGACGAAGGACTTCCGGCGATGGCTTCCGCCAGGATCGCGAAATTCCAGGCGAGCGAGGCGGGTCACATCATCGGCCACACCGCGCAGCATTACCACGGCGGCATCGGCGCGGACCTCACCTACCCGGTGCATCGCTTTTTTCTTTGGGCCTCGGCGCTCGACCTCGCCAGCGGAGGTGCGGAGATGCAGTTGGGCGAACTGGCGCGCCTGGGCCTGCCCGAAGTTGTGGGGTTCGAACAATGTCTCAGCCAATAGGCCGACTCTATTCCGAGGTTCGGGCCAACGAGCAGCTCCCCGAGCTGACGATCGAGCTCACGCCGACACGGATCGTCGCGACCGCGATCGCAACGCGCGATTATCAGCCGGTTCATCACGACATCGACATCGCGCAGGGGTTTGGCAATGCGGGAATTTTCCTCAATACGCACACCACTGCGGGGATTCTCGAACGCTTTGTGCTTGAATGGGCCGGGTCCGGTGCGTTCGTCAAAAGCGTCAAGTTTCGGCTGGGCATTCCAGGCTACGCCGGTGACACCCTCGTGCTTCGCGGAGAGGTTGCCGAAATGAATGAGGATGAGCGGCTGGTCAGCGTCAAGGTGGTCGGAACGAATGCCCTTGGAACGCATGTCGACGGAGTAGTCGTGATCGAACTGGCGAACGCATGACCATTTCCGGAAAATTTCCATCCCGCGATGTCTCGATCGTCGGGATCGGCGCGACCGAATTCTCGAAGGATTCGGGACGGACCGAAATGCGGCTTGCGGTCGAAGCGACGCTTGCCGCTCTGGCCGACGCGAAAATCGATCCCGCCGAGGTCGACGGGATGTGCACCTACACGATGGACAATAATCCCGAATCGGACGTCCATCGCTTCATCGGCGGGCGCGAGCTGACCTTTTTTTCGCGGATTGATTATGGCGGCGGCGGCGCCTGCGCTCCGCTGATGCAGGCGGCGATGGCGATCGCCACCGGCGCGGCCAATGTCGTGGTCTGCTACCGCGCGATGAACGAGCGCTCCTGGTATCGCTACGGCACCGGCGCCAACCCGCCGCAATCGCAGACCTTCCTGCCGACTCATTACAGCTGGTACACCCCCGCAGGTATCAATACCAATGCCGCTTTTGTCGGTATCGCGACACGCCGCTACATGCACGAATATGGTTCGACCAGCGAGGATTACGGCCGGATCTCGGTCGCGGCGCGCGATTTCGCGGCGACCAATCCCAACGCCTTCTTCTACCAGCGCCCGATCACGCTTGACGACCATCAAAGCTCGCGCTTCATCGCCGAGCCCTTGCACTTGCTCGATTGCTGCCAGGAAAGCGATGGCGCGGTCGCTCTCGTCGTCACCTCGACCGAGCGCGCGCGGCAACTTCGCCGCGATCCGGTGACGGTCGTCGCTGCGGCGCAGGGAAGCCCGGCGGGCCAGCACCGAATGACCAGTTTCTACCGCGACAACATCGCCCAGCTTCCCGAAATGGCGCTGGTCGCCCGACAGCTTTACGCCCAGAGCGGGCTGGGCCCGGCCGACTTCCAAAGCGCAATCCTGTACGACCATTTCACACCTTATGTCCTGACCCAGATCGAAGAGTTTGGCTTTTGCGGCCGCGGCGAAGCCAAGGATTTCGTCCGCTCGGGAGCGCATGCGCGCGGCGGCCAACTTCCGATCAACCCTAACGGAGGGCAGCTCGGCGAGGCCTATATCCACGGCATGAACGGAATTGCCGAGGCGGTCCGCCAGATCCGCGGGGTCGCCGTCAACCAGATCGCCGACGTCGAGCACATGCTGGTCTCGGCCGGCGCGGGACTTCCGACCAGCGGCCTTATCCTTGGAAGAGATTGACGATGCACATCGCCTTCACGCCCCAGCAGGAAGCGGTTCGTGACGAGATCGCGGCCTATTACGCCAAGCTGATCACTCCCGAAATTCGCGGAACCCTGCGCACGCACAGCGCCACCCCGCAGTATCGCGAGATTGTTCGCCAGATGGGCAAGGACAATATGCTCGCGCTCGGCTGGCCGACCGAACATGGCGGACGCGGCTATGGCCCGGTCGAACAATTGATTTTCGTCCGCGAAACCCTGCGCGCCGGAGCGCCGCTCCCCTTCCTGACCCTGAGCACGGTTGGCCCGACCCTGATGACCTATGGGTCGCCCGAACAGAAGGCCAAATTCCTTCCCGCCATCGCTGAAGGGCGAATCCATTTCTCGATCGGCTACACCGAGGCCGGGTCGGGCACCGATCTGGCCAGCCTCCAGACGCGGGCAGTCCTCGAAGGCGACCATTTCATCGTCAATGGGAGCAAGATCTATACCAGCCTGGTCGAGGGCGCGGATTATATCTGGCTCGCGGTCCGCACCGATAATACGGGCAAGAAACATGCCGGAATTTCCCTCCTGATCGTCGATGCGCAGGCCCCCGGGGTGTCGTTCACCCCGATCGAAACGGTCGCAGGCATGCGCACCAACGTCACTTATTATACCGACGTGAAGGTCCCTGCGGATCGACTGGTCGGAGGGCTCAATCAGGGCTGGAAACTCATCACCTCGCAGCTCAATTTTGAACGGATCGGGATCGCCGCGCGCTGCATTTATGGCGAGGAACTGTATCGCAAGGTCCATAGCTGGGCGCGCACCACGACCCATCAGGGCAAAGCCGTTCTCGACAATCCCGTGGTCGGGCGGTTGATGGCAAGAACCTATGCCCGGCTCGAACTGCTCTGGCTGTTCAACTACCGGATGGCGGCCAAGCAGGCGAGCGGCGCGCCCGATCCGGCCTTCGCCTCGGCGGCAAAGGTGCATGGCGTCGAGTCGATGATCGAAGTTTGCCGCGATCTACTCCAGGTCGTCGGCTCAGGCGGCCTGATCCGGCGCGGAAGCGAGGCTGCGATCATCAACGGCGACCTTGAAGCCGAATATCGCAAATGCCAGAACGCCACTTTCGGCGGCGGCAGCGCCGAGATCCTGCGCGAGATCGTCGCGCAACGCGGACTCAATCTACCCAAGGTGCAGCGCTGACGACTGAAATGACCAGTCCCGAGGGAAAAAATGCGGCGGGTCCGCTCAACGGCGTAGCCGTGCTTGAGTTCAGCGGACTTGGCCCGATTCCCTTCGCCGCCGGGATGCTCGCTGATCTTGGAGCGCACGTCATCCATGTCTGTCGGCCAGCCTCCCCGCCCGATCCCTCGGACCCTCAACTCAGGGGCCGAACCGTTGTCAAGCTTGACCTCAAGGCGGAACCGGACAGGCAGGCCTGCATCAATCTCGCCAGCCATTGCGACATTCTGATCGAAGGTTTCCGTCCCGGAGTGATGGAACGGCTGGGACTCGGACCAGATGCGATTTGCGCGATCAATCCGGCGCTGGTCTACGGTCGGATGACCGGTTGGGGGCAGGACGGGCCGCTCGCCCCCCGCGCCGGGCATGACCTTAATTACCTCGCCCAGACCGGGGTCCTGCACGCGCTCGGACCGCCCGACCGGCCGGCGATACCGCTCAACCTGATCGGTGACTTCGGCGGCGGCTCTTTGTTCCTCCTTACCGGCATTCTCGCCGCGCTTCACCAGGCGAGAATGACCGGCAAAGGCGCGACGCTCGATGTTGCGATGGTCGACGGGATTGCGATGCTTGCCTCGTCGATCATCTACAAGCAGACGACGGGTCAATGGTCGCTCAATCGTGAAAGCAATTATCTCGACGGCGGCGCGCCATTCTACAATGTCTATCGCTGCGCCGACGGAAAATTCGTCGCAGTTGCCCCGATCGAGCCCCAATTTTACGACAGCCTCAGGACGTGTTGCGGGCTGGCCGCGCCGATCCTCGACGATCCTTGGAATCGAAGCCTGTGGCCCGAGCAGCGCGCCGAAATGGCGAGAGTCTTCGAAAATCGGCCTCGCGACGAGTGGGTGGACCTGTGCGCGGGCGCCGATACCTGCCTCTCCCCGGTACTCGACTTCGAAGAGGCGGCGGCGCACCCGCACGGCGTCGCGCGGCATTCCTATGACCGTTTCGGTGAGGGGATTTTTCCGGCGTCGGCACCGCGCATTTCGGGCTCGGGAGGCTCGGCGCTGCACCGGCCGTCGAACGAGTTTTCGGCGAGCGCAGCACTGGAAGAGCTCGAACGTCTGAAAAAATAACCCCGCCGAAATGCCTTTGGCATCGTCCGGACCAAGAGTGACAGAGATAATCGAATTTGGCCTAAGAATAGTTCCTTCCCGGCGATGAGAGGTGATTGGCGATGACTTCATCCGATTCCAGCGCAGCGCGATTCGAGATCATGGATTGCATTTATCGTTACTGCCACGCGGTCGACCGTCGCCGCTGGGAGCTGATGGACAGCGTATTCCATGCCGACGCGACCTATAAGTTCTTCTCGATCGAAGGATCGTGGAAGGATTTTGTCGCACAGGCCAAAGCGCTGATCGACCCGATCGGGCCGACCCATCACCAGGTCAGCAATATCATGGTCAGTTTCGACGGAGACGTGGCGTGGAGCGAAACCTATCTCCGCGCCTTTCACAGCGTTCCTGCGGACTATCCTCCGTGGACGTTGTTTTCGATCCCGGGCGGCGGCGACATCCTGATCGGTGGCCGTTACGTCGACCGGTTCGAACGTCGCGACAATGTCTGGAGGATCGCGCACCGCCACGGGTTGCTCGACTGGCGGCAGGACTCGCGCCCCGATGACGGGGGCCTTTCGGCCACCGTCAAGGAATGGCGCGGGCAATCTGGCGACGCCGACCCATCGCGGTCGGTCGTCGCGCGCTGGCTGTAGGCGCGGTCAGGCCGACCACAGCCCTCCTTCGACCGGAAGGATCGCGCCCGACACATAGGCTCCCGCGCGCGAACAGAGGAAGATCACGGTCCCGGCGATATCGGCGGGCTCGCCCAGTCTTTGCGCGGGAATACCCGCGATGGTTTGCTCCTTGAGCCCCGGAGCGGCCTGGAAGAAACCCTCGGTCAGATCGCTCGGAAAGAAACCCGGAGCAATCGCATTGACCGTAATCCCTTCGCGGGTGAGGTCGGACGCGAGCGCCCGGGTCAGCTGGTGAAGCCCGCCCTTGCTCGCGGCATATGCATAGGCGCTGAAGCTCTTGGCCCACAAAGCGGCGATCGACCCGATGTTGATCACTCGCGCCGGATCGCCGTCGCGCTTGGCGGCCTTCAATTGCGGAAGAAGCGCCTGGGTGAGGAAAAACGGCGCGCTCACATTGACTGCGATTTCCTGGTCCCATTGCTCCCTTGTAAGGTCGGTCAGCGGGCCCATGGTCAGAAGCCCGGCATTGTTGACGAGGATATGAACCTCGGGCGCCCGGCCGGCGATGTCGCGCGCGGCGCCTTCCACACCTTCCTTGGTCGAAAGGTCGTGGGTCAAGGCAGTGTGGCGACCCGAGCCCGCAAATTTGTCCGACAAAGACGACCTCTCGCCCGCCGAACGCGAAACGACGAGCACGTTGGCGCCTGCATCGATCAGACCTTCGGTAATCATCGCCCCGATTCCCTTGGCGCCCCCCGTCACGACCGCGGTTTTTCCTGCAACCGAAAACAGGTTCTTCTGATTGTCCGCCATTTTCAAACATCCTCTTCTTAAAAAAATCTGGTTCGCAAACGTCCGTGAAGCACGCTCAGCCCGCAGGCGCGCTCGCCGCCTGGGACGCCCGGCGTTCGGCTGCCATCTTCAGCTGGGCATTGGTTGCATCGAACGAACGCCGAGCGGCCTCCTCGAGCGATAGCTGACGGTGAGCGTCGGACACAATCTCGACACCATAGACACCGTCGAACCCGGTATCGTGGATGCAATCCAGGAAGCGCTGCACGTCGAGATCGCCTTCGCCCGGAAGCAGCCGGCGATGGATCGTGTCCTCGAAGATCGAGCCGATCTGCTCGGCCTTCGCGTCGTCGAGCTCGACTGCCCTGATCATTCCTGGGGGGAGCTTGGCCAGATCTTCATAGACCACCCCGCCGCGCCCCATGTGCCAGATGTCGATCAGCAATCCGCCGTTGGGTTCGTTCGCTCCCCCGACCACGGCTTGCGCCGCCTCGAGGTCACGGACATGCGAATCGGGGTATATTTCCAGGTTGAGATTAGCGCCGACCGCTGCGGCTTCGCGGCACAACGTCCCGAACTCGTCGATCATCCGCGCACGCGAGCATTGAGTTTCCCGGCTTGCCGCGACCGCCTTGATTTGCACCACGCCGATCTCGCCTGCGGCCCGAAGAATGATCTCGCGGCTGCGGTCCGACGCCGCCCTCGCCTCGCCTTGCGCGAACCAGTCGAACAGGCATTCAAGCTCGAAATAATCGAGCCCCGCGTCGCGCAGGATCGCCTTGATCCCGGCATGGCCAAACCGCTCGACGCAATGGATCAGGTCGCTGGTCTCGAGCCCGAACCCGACATACCCTGCCGCCGCCGCGGCCACGGCGCGGTCGCGCAAGTCGAACGGACTCGGATTCGTCCCCGAAAACGGGACGACGTTCCCTGCCAGGGTGAAATAGGATGCCACAAGGCGCCAAGGGTCAGACATTCTCTATCCTATCGCAATTAATCGGGGATCACGAACCATAATCAGGGTGAAGGCGACTCGCGCTGAACGCTGGCCAGAGGCTTTCGACGCACCTTGCTCCGTGCAAAATCCGACGCGAGTTTCTTGCGATAAACCACCGGGTCGAGCTCAAGTCCATAGCGCGGGCTGTGCGGAAACTCGCGCGCCTGCCAATCACGATCCTGCTTGATCGATTGTAATCGCCTGATCGTAGATCGTCAAAAACCTGATAGAACAAAAACGTACTTGATGGTATTGATCAGGGTTTGGACCGTCAAGTTCAAATCATTCGAACGCATTATGCGGCTCAGGGGATCGTGGCGGTCACGGCAACATGTTAGGGGGCATTGATGAAGACAGATGCTGGCGCTTTTCGGGACTCGGGAGAGCTGACCAGCCTGCCAGATCTGCTCGCCGGCCGCTACACCTGCAGGGCGTTCCGCGACACGCAGGTCGCGCGCTCGACGATCGAGCAAATCCTCCAGATTGCGCGCCTGACGCCGTCTTGGTGCAACACCCAGCCGTGGCGATTAACGATCACCGAAGGCGCGGCGACGAGGCGCTTCGCCGATGCGCTATATGCCCATGCGTCTCAATTCGATCGAACCGGCAATCCCGACTTCGCTTTTCCGCAAAGATATTCGGGGGTCTACGACGCTCGGCGAAGGCAGGTCGGAAGCCAGCTCTACGACAGCATCGGCATCGAACACGGCGACCGCGCTGCGGCCCAAAGGCAAAGGCTGGAGAATTTCCGGATGTTCGGTGCGCCTCATGTCGCGATCATCACCACCGACCGTGAGCTCGGTGTCTATGGCGCAGTCGATTGCGGCGGGTTCGTCAACAATTTCCTGCTCGCGGCGCACAGCTTGGGGGTCGCGACCGCTCCGCAAGCTGCGCTGGCGGCTTTTCCCGATTTCATTCGCGACCATTTCGGCCTCGCCGAAGACCGCCTGCTCGTCTGCGGTTTATCCTTTGGATATGCCGAGGAGGACAAGGCGATCAATTCGTTCCGCACCGATCGCGCCGAAATCGCCGCCTTCGCCGAATTCAAGTCCGATTAACACCGCGTCAAGTGCGGACGGGGGACTCGGAATAAGTGATCGGGCCACCCGTCCACGCCGGATATCCCGCGTCGATCGCGACCAGATCGGCTTCGGCTGGCCCCGACGCCAGTCCGTCCTCGAGCGATCGATGCGCGGCGTTCGCGGCGGCGGCGAGGAGACGCTGCTCGACAGCGCGCAGCTCATCGGCATCGACCAGGTGCGGGTTGGGCGAGGATTCCCCAGCCGTCATCTTGCTCGTCAGTTTCGGCGACAGGCGCCGTGAAACCCCGTGGACGAGCGCCGCAGGGATGCCCTCATCGATCAGGCGCTGGCATTCGGCGCTCCATGCCAGCCGGATACTGTCGGCGAAGGGCTTGGAATCGGTCGGGGTCTTGGCCCTCGCGACCGAGCGGCGGCCGTGGAACAGGGTCTTGACCATCACCGACGCGGCGCCCGAGCGGACGGTGTTGAAGAAGTAGCGGCTTTCGATTCTCAGGCCGGCATCGATCGGGACGAGCATGCCTTCGTAGACGCTTCGAAGGATGTTGGCCTGCGCGGGGTGGTTGATCGCGCCGCTTCCCGCCGCAGTGGCAATCGCCGAAGCGAAATGCGAATAACCTGCGTTGCTGTGCGGCCCGCCGCAGCGCGGTTTGTAACCCTTCACATCCCACGGCGCGACCGCGCTCCCGCCATCGTCGATCCACGCCCGCGCCGCGTCGATCAGTTCGTCTTCGGCGGCAATTGTGCCGACGACACCGCTGGCGAGCGCATCGACAGGCGAAATTAGCCCAGCATCGACAAGATGCGGGATCGCACCGGCAATCCCCATCAGGCGCGGCAGGCGCTGGGTCGCACCCGCCCCCGGCATCAGCCCGATGCTGCTCTCCGGTAGCCCGAGCTTCAATCCCGGATCGTCGCTCGCAACGCGATAATGGCAGGCGAGCGCGAGTTCGAGACCGCCGCCGAGCGCGGTTCCCGCGATCACCGCGACGACGGGCTTGCCGCAGGTTTCGAGCGCACGCAGCCGGCGGCTGTATTCCCCGGCCGACTCAACCCCGGCACGAAGCTCGTCCTGGGTCGAGGCCGAGCGCAAGCGCGCGATCTCGCTTTCCATCTCGTCAAGATCTGCTCCGGCGCAAAAGCCGCTCGCCTTGCCCGATCGCAAAATGACCCCGCGGATCGCGGCGTCTGCCTGAATGCTCTCAACTAAAGTGCCGAGGTCGCGCTGGACTGCGGCGGTGATGACATTCATCGACCGCCCGGGAACGTCGAACGTGACCAAGGCGATTCCGTCTTCGCCGGTGTGGATCGTGAAATTGTCCATGCTCGTCATACCCGCTGGATCACTGTTGCGGTCCCCATGCCCGCGCCGACGCAGAGGTTGACCAGCGCGGTCTCGCCGCCGCTTCGCTCAAGCTCGTCGAGCGCGGTTCCGAGAATCATCGCCCCGGTCGCTCCCAAAGGATGGCCCATCGCAATCGCCCCGCCATTGATATTGACCTTGGCGGGATCGAGATCGAGCAATTGGAGATAGCGCATGACCACCGCGGCAAAGGCCTCATTGAGTTCGTAGACATCGATGTCGTCGGTCGTCATTCCCAGCCGCGTGAGAATCTTTTCGGTCACCAGTGCCGGCCCGGTCAGCATGATCGTCGGCTCCGAACCGATCGACGCCGCACCGAGGATTCGCGCGCGCGGCTTGAGCCCAGCGGCGTCACCCGCCTCCTTGGAGCCGATCAAAACCGCCGCCGCGCCGTCGACGATCCCCGATGAATTGCCGCCGTGATGGACATGATCGATATGATCGATCTGCGGGTAGCGATGAACCGCGACCGCGTCATAGCCAGCCTCGCCCATTTTCTGGAACGCGGGCTTGAGCGTCGACAGCGATTCGACCGTGGTCTGCGGGCGCATATGCTCGTCGCGGTCGAGCCGGACTACGCCCGCCTGGTCGAGCACGGGCACCACCGAGCGCTCGAAGCGGCCTTCGTCCCACGCCTTGGCGGCGCGCCGCTGGCTTTCGACCGCATAGCCGTCGACATCCTCGCGGGTGTAGCCGTGGAGCGTCGCGATAAGGTCGGCGCCGATCCCCTGCGGCGCGTAATAATGGTCGAAGGCGAACGCCGGATCGACCATCATCGCTCCTCCGTCGGCACCGAGCGGAACCCGCGACATCGATTCGATTCCACCGCCGATCGCGAATCGCGCTTCGCCCGAGATGACCTTGGCGGCGGCGATGTTGCACGCCTCGAGCCCCGAGGCGCAGAAGCGGTTGACCTGGACCCCAGCGGTGCGCTGGTCATAGCCCGCCACCAGCAGAGCGATTCGGGCGATGTCGCTGCCCTGCTCGCCGACCGGCATGACGCAGCCGAGGATCACATCGTCGACCTCGCCGGTGTCGAGGGCATTGCGGTCGCGAATCGCCCGAAGCGCCTGCGCGGCAAGCGACAGCGCGGTGATTTCATGAAGCGCGCCGTCGGGACGCCCGCGCCCGCGCGGGGTTCGCACGGCATCGTAGATAAAGGCTTGCGTCATGCGGTCTCCGCGGTTCTCGAGCAACTTGCCATGCGCGATGTCTTTTCCGGCGCTCGAAGGCCCAGCGCGAGCAGCGCCGACACTGCCACGAGCCCGGCGCTGGCCGCAAGCGCGCTCGAATAATCCCCTGACGAATCGCGCATCCGCCCGACGATGAACGGACTTAAGCCATAGCCGAGCGCAAACACACTATACTGCCAGCCGTAGATCGCACCATAGCGTTTCTTGCCGAAATGCATCGCTGTCAGATAAGCGAGCAAATCAATCTCGGCGCCCGCCGCCAATCCGAGCAGCAACGCCGCCGCCGATCCATAAGCGGCGCCTTCGAGCAGCAGAAGCACGATGCCAAGCGCCGCTAGCCCGAGTACCGCCAGCGACACGAGGGGTGCCGGAAAACGGTCGAGCAGCAGGCCCACTCCAAGCCGACCGACGACGCTCGACAGCCCGACCAGCGAGGCGACGCGCGCCGCCTCGAGCGGATCCGAGCCGAGATCGCGGAATAATGGAACGAGGTGGACCACCACTCCCGCGATCCCGCTCGCCATGGCGAAGCTCATCGCGGTCAGCACCCAGTAAGCGGGCATGCGCCGGGCTTCGGCGACCTCCATCCCCTGAGCCTCGACCGCATTCTTCGCGACGGTCCCTTCGGGGACGCTTCGGAAGCCGAACCAGACGATCGGCGCGGCCATGACCGCAACCGCCGCCAAAGCGAGATAGGCCGAGCGCCAGCCGTGACTCTCGGTGACGCCCGCGACCAGCTGCGGTACCCAGAAGCCGGCGAGCCCTGCACCGGTCAGCGCGATCCCCAGCGCCAGCCCGCGCCTCCGCTCGAACGCGGCGGCGATCGGACGAACGAGCACGATCGGGGTTGATCCGACTCCGATCACCGCGATGATGAAATAAGCGGCCCACAATTCCTCGATCCGCGACAGCGTCGCGACCATGATCGCGACCGCCGCCGCATAGCCGACCAGGCTCCCCGCCCCCACTGCGGCCCCACCGAACCGGTCGCACAGCCGCCCCGCCACCGATCCAGTGAGGAAGATCGCGACGGTCATGATCGTCACCGCCAGCGAAATGTCGCCGCGGCTCCAGCCGAATTCGGCTTCGAGTGGCGGGATCAGCGCACCGAGGCTGTAGAACATCGTCGCGGTCATTCCGGCGCTCAGCCCAATTGCCGATGCGAGCAGCAGCCCGCCGCGGCCCTTGAACTCGCTGCCGTCTGGGCTCACCGCGTCCCGAGCTTTCCGTAAACCGCGCGGACGACCTCTTCCTCGAGCTGGTTGGACGCGCCCGCCTCCTCGATCGTTCGAACCGCGTCGAGTCCGCGCAGACCAATCGGAGTAGGCCGGCCGTGCTCGATCATGACATAGGTCTCGTCGGCGCGGTACGCCGCGATCCCCGGCACGCGTTCGGCAAGTGCGCGCGCCGCCTCCTCGCCTGCCCCGGCTTGCGCGAAGCCCGCATGGAGCACCGCGACGAAGCGCCGCCCCTGCCCGCCATCGTCGGCGTCGGTGTCGTTCCACCCCGACGGATCGCCGCCAGTGAGGTCGTAAAGCGCAAGCTGCGAGGGCCCCGAACCCAGCAGCGCATCGGCAACATCTTCAACCGCAACGCCTTGCGGAACGACGATGAACAGCGACTCCTCACCCGCGCTGCCGTCGCGCAGCACCCGGCTCGCGCCCGGCGGCAGATTGTAGAGCAGCGCGCGGCGGAACGCATTCTGTTCGTCGCGGAGAATATGCTTGGTGACCTCGCTGGTGACGAGGCCCTGGCGGTCGGCCTCGCTGGCATAAGTGACGATCGCGATTCCCTCAAACGGCTCGGATCCCTCGGTCAGCGCGCTGACATGATATTGGGTGTAGCTCTCGAACCCCGGAATGCGCGCGGCCATCACCCCGTGGACGTCGCGCCAGTAGCGGGTGAACAGCGAGCGGCTGATCCCGACCTTGCGCTCGATCAGTGCGACCGTGCTAATCTCGCCCGTCGCCGGGCTCACGCTAAAATTTCCATATCAATCATAATCCTCGAAATTGGGGCTTGTTTCGACCCCTGCTTACCCGGCCATTGCGGGCGGGCGTACCGGCTTGACCGGCCTTTCGGCGGCCGAATGGAATTTCGCCAAAATCTGCGGCTCGATCGCGTGAACCTTTTCGACATTGGCGTGCTTGACGTGTCCGAAGCCGCGAATCTGCGCCGGCAGGCTTGCAAGCTCGATCGCCACGGCGAGATTCGCCGGCGTCAGCGCATCGGCGACCATCATCATCTGGCTTTCGTAGCGATCGATCAGCGCGCGTTCCATCCGCCGTTCGTCAGAAAAACCGAACAGGTCGAACGGAGTGCCACGCAGAAACTTGAGCCTCGCGAGCACGGCGAACGCGGGGCCGATCCATGCCCCGAACTCGCGCTTGCGAAGGTGGCCCGTGACCGGGTCGCGCTTCGAGAACAAAGGAGGCGCGAGATTGTAGCGAAGCTTGGCGCCGTCCTCGAACGCGTTGCGAAGTTCCTGCTTGATCTCGGGATCGCTGTGCAGCCGCCCGACCTCATATTCGTCCTTGTACGCCATCAGCTTGGCGAAGTTGCGCGCGACCATCACCGCCAGCGCGTCGCTGCCCGGAACCGCGCTAGCTTCGGCCGCCGCGACCCGGTCGATGAGGCGGCGGTACCGTTCCGCATAGGCCGCGTTCTGGTACGCAATAAGCAGCGCCTCGCGGTGCGCGACGATGTCGGCTAGCGCGGTCAGCGGCTTGAACTCGAGCGGCGCCCTGGTCCCCGCCACCGCGGCTTCGACCCGCTCCGGATCGGCAGCCTTCAGCCGCCCGAGCGCGAACGCTGCTTTGTTGAACGGTACCGAGACCGCATTGATCTCGATCGCGCGCTCGATCGCCGCCGGCGAGACCGGAAGCAATCCGAGCTGCGAAGCGTAGCCCAGCATGAACAGGTTGGAGGCGATCGTGTCGCCGAGCAGCGCGAGCCCGTCGCCGGTCGCGTCGACCGCGTGGGTCGACTCGTCGCCGACCAGCTTGCGCAGCCGGTGAACAAGCAATCCCTGGTCGAGCGTCAGATCGGGGTTGCGCTGGAACGCCGGGGTCGGAGTGACGCGCGCATTGACCACGATCCGCGTTCGTCCCTCGACAATTGTCACCACTGGCTCCTTGGCAAGAGCGGCGACCGCGTCGAACGCGAGCGCCAGATCGGCGTCGCCGACGCCGAGCTTTTGCGATCCCAACTGGTCGGCCGCGAGCGCGATCTGGACGTGGCTGAACACCGCGCCATTCTTCTGGCTGAGCCCGGTCATGTCGAACACCGAACAGGCCAGCCCTTCGAGATGCGCCGCCATTCCGAGCAGTGCGCCCACCGTCACGACCCCGGTTCCACCGATCCCCGACACCATGATGTTATAGCTGCCGTCGAGCGGCGTGATCGCCGACTCGGGCAGGTCGGTGATCGTCTCGCTCGCGAGCCCCGATTTGGCGGGTTTGCGCGGCTCGGCACCGATCACGGTGACGAAGCTCGGGCAGAAGCCTTTGACGCAACTATAATCCTTGTTGCAGCTCGACTGGTCGATCAGCCGCTTGCGGCCGAGCTCGGTTTCCTTGGGCCAGATGCTGACGCAATTGGCCTGGACCGAGCAATCGCCGCAGCCCTCGCAAACCTTTGAGTTGATGAACATCCGCTTGGGCGGATCGGGGAACTTGCCCCGCTTGCGGCGGCGGCGCTTTTCGGCGGCGCAGGTCTGCTCATAGATGATCACAGTCACACCGGGGACATCGCGGATCTCGCGCTGCACCTGGTCGTAATCGTCGCGGTGATGGACCGTGACTCGCTCGCCGAGCCCGCTGTCAGGTCCATATAACTGCGGGCTGTCGGTCACCACGACGCAGCGCACCACCCCTTCGGCCAGCACCTGGCGCGAAATGTCGCCGACCGTCAACGGCCCGTCGACCGGCTGTCCTCCGGTCATCGCGACCGCGTCGTTGAACAGGATCTTGAAGGTCATGTTGACCTTCGCCGCGACCGCGCCGCGCACCGCGAGCAGGCCCGAATGATAATAGGTCCCGTCGCCCATGTTCTGGAAGATATGCGGCATGTCGGTGAAGTGGGCGAGGCTGTACCAGTGGGCGCCTTCGCCCCCCATCTGCGTATTGGGAAGCATCGCCGGGCCGCTGTACATCGCCATCGCATGGCAACCGATTCCGCCCGCCGCGATGCTTCCGTCGGGGACCTTGGTTCCGGTATTGTGCGGACAGCCCGAGCAGAAATAAGGCGTCCGCGCCGCATCCGCAGGCCGCATTGCGGCAACGGTGTCGATCTGGCGGGCGAGCCGCGCGGCGCGTGCAAAAACATCGGGCGCGTCGATCCCGAGCCGTCGCAACCGCTCGGCAATAACGATCGCGAGCTGAATCGATTCGAGCTGCACATCGGACGGGATCATCATGACTCCGTCCTCGTCCATTTTGCCGACAATTCGCGGGGCGCCGGCACGCCCGTAGAGGATCGCCTTGGCCTGCCCCTCGGTGATCGGGTCCTTTTCCTCGATGAACAACAATTCGTCCTGGCCCTCGGCGAACTCGGCGAGGCCAAGCTTCTCGACCGGATAGACGCAGCCGAGCTTGTAAAAGGAAATCCCGAGCGCCGCCGCCGCCGGACCGTCGAGCCCGAGCATCGCCAGCGCCTGGCGGGCGTCCTGGACCGCCTTGCCCGCCGAGACGATCCCCAGCCGCCGCCGCGGCGCATCGATCAGCACCTTGTCGATCCGATTGGCGCGGACGAACTTCTCGACCATTGGCATCCGGTAGCGTTTCGACACAATCTCCGAGCGCATCCGGTCGACGTGAGTCGGGTAATTGTGGAGCCCTTCCTCGGGCAAAGCGAAGTAATGCACTCCGCCGCTCGGCACTTCGTCGGGCTCGGGCAACACGGGTATCGCAATACCCTCGTCAATCGCCACCGTCATCGTCTGTTCGAGCACTTCGTTGACGAGTTTGAAACCGGCGTACAGTCCCGTGTAGCGCGACATCGCGAAGCCCAGCAGGCCCAGATCGATCACGTCCTGCACGTTGCTCGGCGCAAGGATCGGGATTCCGCAATGCATCAGCGCCAGCTCGCTCTGGTGAGCGACGGTCGATGACTTGCCCGAATGGTCGTCACCGGCGACGATCAGCACCCCGCCATGGCGATGCGTCCCCGCCAGATTGCCGTGCTTGAACGGATCGCCCGAGCGGTCGACCCCCGGCCCCTTGCCATACCAGATCGCGAACACGCCATCCTTGTTGGCGCCCGGGGTCGTGCCGATCATCTGCGTGCCCCACACCGCGGTCGCGGCGAGGTCCTCATTGACTCCCGGCTGGAACACTATGTCGTGCGCGGCGAGGTGTTTCGCGGCCTTCCACAGCTCCTGGTCATAGCTGCCAAGCGGCGAGCCGCGATAGCCCGAGATGAACCCGGCGGTGTTGAGCCCCGCGCGCCGGTCGCGCTCGCGCTGCAACATCGGCAGACGGACCAGCGCCTGCGTGCCGTTCATGAGAACGGTATCGGCGGCGGCGACATATTTGTCGTCGAGCGTAACGCTGCGCATCATCCAACGGCCGCCTGGGTTTCGCCGTAAGCCGCGCCGCGGTCGAGCAGATAGCGCGAGAGATAGTCCTCGAAATCTTCGAGCACGACCCGGCTGCTCGCCCGCTCACGCATCGCCGCATTCCATGCGCCAAGCTTGCCAATCTCGCCGAGCAGCGAGCGATTGAAAACGAATTGCGCGACCCGCTCGGCAAGGTCGAGCGTGTAGAAGGCAAACAGATCGGCCTGGCCGATCGCTCGGCCGAAAAAATAGGGCGAAGGACGAACCAGCCGCGCTAAGGCGGCGGTTGCGCGGCTCAGCATCGCATCAGACGCGATTTCGGTCGCCCGATCGTTGCTCCCGCCAAAGAACACTCCCGGGAACAGCGCTCGCGCGGGCGCTTCGACGTACATTTGGACGATGTTGACGATCTGCCGTCCCCGCGCCCGCGCGAACGGATCGACGGGCCTCAGCGGGATGTCGGGAAAAGCGTCATCGAGATAATCGAGGATCGCGACGGTTTCCCCCAGCCATCCATCACGTGTTTCGAGCACCGGGATCTTGCCCATCGGGCTATGCTCGAGAAACGCCTCGTCCTGCGAAGCGCGCGCGATCACGATCTCGAAATCCACCTTTTTCTCGATCAGCGCCGCCCGCGCGATGTTGAAATAATTGCTCACCGGATAGCCATGGAGGCGCAACATGCTCAGCGCGCCTCCACTTCGGCGAGATCGAAGATCTTGCCCGGATTGAGAATCCCCTTCGGATCGAGCATATTCTTGAGCTCCGCCATCAGCCCGCGCTCCTGCGGGTTGCGGCTGATCGAAAACCACGCCTTCTTTTCGAGCCCGATGCCATGTTCGGCCGAAACCGAGCCACCATAGGCCGCGAGCGGCTCATACACACAGGCCTCGACCCGCGCTCCGTCGTCGACCTCGCCTGCGCCGATCGCGACGTGAAGATTGCCGTCGCCGACATGGCCGAGGAAGGCGATCCGTCCATCGGGCCAGCTCGCGCGAAGCTGCGCGGTGACCCGCTCCATATATTCGGCCATATCACCGACGGGAAGACTGACGTCGAAGGCGTGAAATGGCTGAAACTCACGAATGACATGCTCGAGATCCTCGCGGATCTTCCAGATCGAGGCCCGCTCGCGCTCGGAGCTAGCGAGTACTCCGTCATCGAACAATCCGCGTTCCGACGCGCTCGCAAGCACCTCCTCGAACAAAGCGGTGTCACGCTCCTGGCTCGATCCGAGTGCCTCGATAATCGCATAGAATGGCTTGTCCGCAGGCAGCGGTGCGTCGTTGCGCCCGCCGTCGGTGTTGACCCGGTA